>CAMHRD010000139.1 GCA_946187365.1 uncultured Bacteroidales bacterium | reverse complement strand
GGGATGTTCTGCAGGTTAGGGTTGTTGGAAGAGAGCCTGCCCGTTGCGGTAAGTGCCTGATTGAAAGTGGTGTGAATCTTACCGTCCGTTGGGTCTATAAGCTGAGGGAAGGCATCTATGTAGGTGGAGAGAAGTTTTTTAAGGTTGCGGTACTCCAGAATCTCACCAATGAGAGGATGGGCGTAGTAGAGAGAGCGGAGCGTCTGCTCATCTGTTGGGTAACTGCCTTTGGCACTTTTCTTTACGGAGTCACTTACTTTGAGTTTTTCAAAGAGGAGCTGTCCAATCTGCTTTGGAGAGGAGAGGTTGATGTTGGGATCTTCTGCCAGAGCCTTTGCATTGGCCTCAATCTCATTCATTTGCTGAGTTAACTCTTTGCTGTACTCTTTAAGCTGGGCGGTATCTATCTTAACTCCCGTAAGTTCCATACGTGCAAGAATACCCTGCAGCGGCATCTCAATATCTCTGTAGAGTTCCGCCTTTGGAATCTCTTTTAAGAGGCTGTCTTTTAGGTAGATGCTGAGCAGCGTCTCCTTTGCTCTCTCCTCCGCCTCCTTCTCTGCATCTTTGTCTATGGATGAGAATAAATCACTCTCCTTCTCCTCTCTCTCTTTCGTAGTTAGGTCCAACCCAAAACGCTCCTTGATAATGAAAGCAGGAGAGTGGCTTACCTCCGGATTAATCAGATAATGGAGAAGTTGAATGTCATAAAGTTCCTCTTCCGTAAGAATATTTGCAACCTCTATGTTGCCCGTGTAACACTTTGATATATGCCTTATTATCTCCTTTAAGGAGAATCCGGTTTTAACTGTTTTAGGGTTGAGAATAAGGTTTATGCACTCCTCAGGTTTGCACAGAAGTGCCAGCCCCTTTGGCTCCTTAAGCGTGGAGCCGGAATCTGTGGTGCAGAGAATAATCTCCTCTCCGTCAGAAGGGAGCGCTAAGGCAAGAGTGTTGTTCTTTTTAACCGCACTCTCAAAGATATCCTTTGCAACAAATTTGATTTTTGGAATTCCCGCCTCTTCCGTTTTAATATCCTCAGTAGGGGCGTAACTGTTAAAGTAGTTCCCCTCTGTTGGGTAATCGTCTGCAGGGAAGTCATTTACACTCTCCTCAGATTTAAACTCCTTAATCATCTTTTTAAGGGAGGAGAACTCGTATTTTGCAAAAACTGCATCTACCTGCTCTTTGCTTGCAGGTGAAACTTTTATCTCATCCAGAGTGAGCGGAAGCTCTATGTCTGTCTTAATGGTAACAAGGAAGCGGCTCAAATCCAGATGCTCCTTTGCCGCCTCAATCTTCTCCTGTTGCTTAGCAGGAAGTTCCTTTATGTGGGAAAGAAGGTTATCTAAAGTCTGATACTCACCAATCAGTTTCTTGGCTCCAACCTCTCCTATTCCCTTGACGCCCGGAATGTTATCTGAGGCGTCTCCCCAAATTGTAAGTATATCTACAACGCTCTTTGGGTCACAAATTCCGTACTGAGCGCAGAGCTCCTTTTTGCCTATAATCTCAACCTCTCCGCTGTTGCCCTTTGAGAACTTGTACTGGAATATGTTGTCATCTACAACCTGCCCATAGTCCTTATCCGGAGTAACCATATAGACTTTGGAACTCTCTGAAGACCACTGCTTTGCCATAGAACCAATGACATCGTCAGCCTCCACTCCCTCAATGCCTATTGCAGGAATGTTCAGCGCTCTGAGAATCTCCTTCAGAGGTTCAAGGGCATCTACCACAAGCTCCGGAGCCGGCGGACGGTTGGCCTTGTACTCCTTGTAAACCTTATGACGGAAAGTCTCCGCGTGAAGATCAAAGGCTACGGCAAGGTGGGTGGGGTTCTCTTTTGCAATGAGTTCCAGAACCATCTTGGTGAAGCCGTAGAGTATGGAAGTATCTATCCCCTTGGAATTTATAAGGGGATGGCGCATAAAGGCATAATACATCCTAAAGATCTGCGCGTGTCCGTCTATAAGGAAAATCCTGTTCATTGGTTATCTTCCGCTCTCCACTCCGCATAGTTCTTCTCCGTCTCCCACAAACGCACTGAGACAAGAGTAATACTCTTTGGCAAAGCTTCCTTCAGAATATTTGCAAAGTGGATGGTAAGCATCTCGCTTGTAGGCTGAAAATCAACCGTTACCGTGTTGCCATAAAACCTGGTTATCTCCTCCGTAAGTTCCGCTCCTTTCACAAGAATCAGAGCGTGGTCCAACTTATCTATAATCTTTTCAGAGACAATTCTCTTGAGGTCTGTAAAGTCTATGACCATTCCCTTCTTAGGGGAATTAACATCCTCTATAGGTTCTCCCAAAACAGTGACAGCCAGACGGTAAGAGTGACCGTGAATATGGCTGCACTTGCCGTCATAACCCTTAAGGGCGTGAGCCCCTTCAAAACTGAACTCCTTTGTTATTCTGATTTTTGCCATCTCTTTATTATTTGGTGGGAACAAAACTCTGTTTCTCTTTGTCAAACCTAACCCCCTCAACATCAAACATTTTCTCAATCTGCCCATTCTCTGTAAGCTGCGAGGGCGAGCCGCAGAAGAACCCCTGGGATGTCATAACCCACAGCCTGTTGCATACCTGCAGCGCAAGTTGCAGATCGTGAGTGGAGAAGATTATTAACTTTTTCTCCGCGATGGTTTTTAACAGCCCTGTAATGAGGTATTTGTTTGCTATATCCAAAAAGGCGGTAGGCTCATCCAAAAGTATAATGCGGCTGTCCTGCACAATTGCACCGGCAATGGTGGCGCGTTGGAACTCGCCGTCACTGAGGCTGGTACACTCCCTCTCTTCAAAACCCTCCAGTCCAACCATTCTAAGAGCTTTGAGTATCTTCTCCTCTTCACTCTTGCTTATAGTGCCCATCCAATCCGTTCTGTAGTAACTGTTTATGGAGACCAGATCCTTTACTTTAAGGTAGGGTGCTCTCTCGGTTACCGGGCTTACGAATGAGACCATACGGCTCATCTCCTTCTTGGAGTAGGAAGAGGCCTCTTTCCCTTCATAGAGTATCTTCCCTTTTGAAGGTTCATAAATCCCCTCCAAACCTGCTATGGTCCTCAGCAGCGTGGATTTACCTCTGCCGTTGGAACCCAGCAAAGCAATCAGGCACCCCTCATCTTCAGAGGCGTTGATATCTTTGAATATGCTCTTGCTTCCATATCCCAAAGAGAGATCCTCTATTTGAAGAAGTGCCATTATTTCTCTATTTTCTGAATTTCTCTGCCTGTGAAGCAATTAGAGCTGCATCATCAAAGTAGTTGATTTTCATAGCGTTCTTAACTTCACTCATAGTCTGTGAGGCAACCTCTCTTGCCGTCTGGCTGCCCTTGCGGAGCATATCGTAAACTGCAGGAATATCCTTTTCAAACTCCTTGCGTCTTGCCCTGATTGGTTCAAACTCCTCATTCAGAATCTTTGCAAGGAACTTCTTAATCTTAACGTCTCCCAATCCGCCTCTCTTATAGTGAGCCTTCAGTTCATCCAGGTTGGCATAATCCGGCAGGTAGAGAGCAAAGTGCTCGTCCTTGCAAAATGCATCCAGATAGGTAAATACGGTGTTACCCTCAATGTGGCCTGGATCGTTTACACTGATATGCTGCGGATCCGTATACATACTCATCACCTTCTTGTTGAGTTCCTCTGCAGTCTCAGAGAGATAGATGCAGTTGCCCAGAGACTTGCTCATCTTGGCCTTGCCGTCAATACCCGGAAGACGGAGGCAGGCACTGTTCTTAGGGAGAAGGATTTGCGGCTCTACCAGAGTCTCTCCGTAGATGGAGTTGAACTTGCGTACAATCTCCACTGTCTGCTCAATCATAGGTTTCTGATCCTCTCCGGTTGGAACGGTGGTTGCCTTAAACGCCGTTATATCAGCAGCCTGTGAGATAGGGTAGGTGAAGAAGCCAACAGGAAGTCCGCTTCCGAAGACCTTCTCCTGACCCTCTTCCGTCTCCTTGCTGAATCCGCGCATTGCAATCTCTGTCTTAACGGTTGGGTTTCTCTGCAGTCTTGCAACCGTTACAAGGTTCATATAGAAGAAGGTAAGTTCCGTAAGTTCCGGAATCATACTCTGAACGAATATGGTAACTTTACTAGGGTCCAATCCTACGGA
>CAMHRD010000138.1 GCA_946187365.1 uncultured Bacteroidales bacterium | reverse complement strand
CAAGAGTCTTGTTGTGGCTCAGAATAAGGGCAGGGCGGCCCAGCCTCTCTATGACGTTGGCCATGGTGAAGGTCTTTCCGCTGCCGGTTACGCCCAGCAGAGTGACGGCCTTATCTCCTTCACTTACAGCCTGTACCAGTTGCTCTATGGCTTCCGGCTGGTCTCCAGTTGGTTTATATTTTGAGTCTATTCTGAACTCCATTTTACTCCCTGTTTGCAAAACTCCAGAGGGCTTTAAAGAGCAGACGGCAACGCTCTGTCAAAGCGTTGAAGTTTATGATCTTAAAATCATCTGAAGGATTATTGGTGTATTTGTGTATTCCGCTGGTAATAAGTACGCTCGGAATGTTCTCACTCTTAAAGAGGATCTGGTCTCCCATTGGGTAGAAGAGGCCGTAAAAAAGAGGTGAGGATTCAAAGGTGTTTTCCAATACTAACGGATTTGTGCTTTGGTTGTTACACTCTTTAAGCTGGTTGTAAAACTCTTTCTCCCTGCTGCTCTCTCCCATAAAGCAGAGATAGTTCTTAGGTATAAGCTTCTCTGTCTTAGCCTCTTTTGGAGGTGAGAGGGTAGTGCCTATCTGGCTGAGGTTTATCATAAGTGAAATATCCTCCGCCTTTAATCCGCTGTTATTTAGAAAGTAACGGGCTCCCTCCATAGAGGAGTTGTGGGCATCAAAGGCCACAAACCAGAGGTTGCTGCCAAGGCTCTCTCCCTTCTGCTTCATTTGGGAAGCGGCGTTACATATTGAGAGCAAGGCGGCTACGCCGGAGGCGTTATTGTCCGCTCCGGGGTAAATCTGATTATTTATCTCCCCCCGGCTGTCATAATTTGCTCCAATTATGATGTTTTTGGGAGAGGTAACGGTGCTGTCCGCTCTGATTACTCCAATGAGGTTCACTCCCAAAAGCATCTTTTCCTCCCTCTCAGAGTAGAAGTAAAAGCCGGAGGCATAGCTGCTTCCAAAGGTATCGGCATAGCTTTGATACAATCGGGATATAACGGAACTTCTTGCCTGGGCCATCTCAGGCGAGCCGGTAGCCCTTCCTTTTAAAGAGGGGTCCGTGAGCTCTTTTACAATGCCTTTCAGATACTCCTTGGTAATGGAGAGGGCTGCGGAATCTGCATAATTTTGAGAATATGCACTCCCAAAAGGAAGCGCACTCAAAAATAGCACGAATATTGCAGCCTTTATCTTTGTCAGCATGGCCTGTTTTGGTATCTTTGTATGAAGTTTTCAAATTTAACCAATTTGGCCCATTTAAGAGAGTATATGAGGAAAAATAGTTTGACCTTAACATTATTGTGTTTTCTCTTCCTCTCCCTTTTTCCAACAAAGGGGGCGGCTCAGTATGATTTGGGTCAGTTCTTTTTGAAAGGGCGCCAACTCCTTATAGATGGCCGCTATTCCTCCGCGATAGAGAACTTCAATACCCTTGTGAGGTTAGACACCACTCTCTATGATGCCTACTTCTTCAGAGGTATTGCAAAATATAACCTCGGCGATTTCCTGGGTGCGGAGAGAGACTTTGACAAGGCGCTGGAACTCAACCCCATATACACGCCTGCATACCATTACCGCGCCATCACTTTGAGCCGTACCGGAAAGTATGAGGCGGCGCTGAAAGATCTGGCGGAGGCGGTAGATTTGAGGCCGAGTTATACCGGTCTCTACTTCAGCCGCGGAGTAACCTACTTCCTCTCTCAGCAGTTTGATAAGGCGGTGAGTGACTTTAACAAGTTCATACGCCAGGAGTCCAACGAGCCGGACGCTTATCTTAACCGCGGAGCCTGCTATCTCTTTTTGGGAGATACTCTTAAGGCGCTGGATGATTACAATAAGGCTATCTCCATAAATGTCTTTGACCCTGAGGGTTACATACGCCGCTCCAGAATATGGGCGCTCCAGAATAAAGACTCTCTGGCCCTTACGGATCTGAACAAGGCCATCTCTCTGGATTCCGTAAATACCTTTGCATACTTCAACCGCGCCTTTGTGCGTTACAACCTTAAGGATATTAACGGTGCGCTGGAAGATCTGAACAAGGTTCTGGAGGAGGAGCCCGGCAACGCCCTCACTCTTTACAACCGCGCCCTGATACGCTCTCAGATAGGGGATTTTGACAATGCTCTGGATGATTACGACAGGGTAATCAGGGTCAACCCGCAGAACGTTCTGGCCTACTTTAACCGTGCGGGCGTCTACCTTCAGATGCGCCGCTTTAAGGATGCAATGGATGACTACTCTCAGGCAATCAATCTCTATCCCGATTTTGCCAAGGCATATATGAACCGTGCATACGCAAAGAGCCAGATGGGGCAGTACAACTCTGCCCGCAGAGATGAGGAGATTGCCCAGGAGAAGGTGAAGGAGTACCGCACCAAGACCTCCGATTCCCTTTCTGCTCAGAACTTTGCAGATACTGCCAAGAGGTTTGACCAGATGATTGCTCTTGATTCCGACTTTGCAAAGAGAGACTTCTCCAACAATGAACTTCTGCAGTACAGAGATGTGGACATTCGTCTTAAACCTCTCTTCAAGTTCAATCTTGCAGAGGAGAAGCAGCGTAAGATAGCTCTGGATAACCGCTTTGAATCCAAGACTTTGGAAGCCTTTCTTGATAAACTTCCTCTCTATGCCGGCCTGAGTTCCATAAAGCATAACGATGCGGATATCTCCTCCTATAGGGCAGATTCCCTTATGAAACTCATTCCTACGTCATCTAAAGATGCGGAAATTCAGGCACTTATACACTTCTCAAGGGCGCTTGTGGAGGATTCCCAGAACCGTTACAACGAGGCACTTGAAGATTATGACAAGGCTCTGAATCTGGATAAGGATAATGCATTCCTTTACATAAACCGCGGAGTTCTGCAGGCAGAGATGATAGACTTTATCTCCTCAATGGAACGTAACGTTCAGACACTTACGCTTGATAACTCCCGTACGGCAAGGGCGCGTGTAAATGACAGTTACGCCCATTATGACTACACCGCTGCCATTCACGATATGAAACGTTCTCTGGAACTTATGCCTAAGTTCCCGTTCACATACTACAACCTTGGAAACCTCTACTGTCTCTCTTCAGATCTTCCTGAGGCCATATTGCAGTACACCAAGGCAATACAGCTCTATCCTAACCTTAAGGAGGCGTACTACAACCGCGGTCTGGTGCTTATCTACCTCAAAGACAGCGAGAAGGGTTGTCTGGATATGAGCAAGGCGGGAGAGTTGGGCGTTCCTGAGGCCTACAGCGTAATAAGCAAATACTGTCTTAAGAAAAACTAATCTATTTAGTGATTGTTACCCTGTCTTCCTTCTCTCCTCTGCGGTTTAACAGTGTGAGAGTGATGGAATTAGGAGTTACATCCATAAGAACCGCTCCAACCGTTTTAGGCCCCTCGTTCCATCTTTTTGCAATAAAACTTTGATTATGAGTTAGTTCTCCAAAGAGTTTTTCTCCTCTTTCATTATCTGAAGAGGGCGTCTGAAGATATACGGTTCCTCTTTCATTATCAGATACAGCCCTGTCTGCAAAGAGTTTACGGCTTCTTACGTAGATATGATTGTTAGCCGCCAAAGCCAAATCCACTCCGCATTCGTCAAAGAGTTTTTTCCAACGGGCATACTGAACGGTTTTGCCGTTTTTCCCGTTAAACCATTCGTAATGCTCGCATACTACCTTAAACTTTGCACGGCTCTTTTTCAATACTTTACGGGTCCAATTATAAGCCTTTTCAAAATCTTCACTCTTTCTCATGTTGTCACTGTTGAGCATTACAAAGAGAACATCACCGTACCTGAACCAGTAGCACACACCCTCTTCTCCTGCGTAACCGTTTCTGGGATTGGTGGTTGCGTTGCGGAAAAATTCGTTTGTCAGTATATACTGACGTGTCATGTTATCGTGGTTTCCGTTGAGGCCCGCCCACATAGTTGAGCTAAAGTTCTTCTCTTCATACATCCTCTTCCAGAAGGAGTAACTGCCACCCCAGGCGCAAACATCTCCAAGGTGAAGTACCCATTCAAACTCTCTTCCCTCTCTCAGGCTCACGCTCCTTACGGTATCCACCATAGCCATCGCGGAGGCAAGACGCTTTGGCAGAGGGGGATAACTGTGATAGTCAGAT
>CAMHRD010000137.1 GCA_946187365.1 uncultured Bacteroidales bacterium | reverse complement strand
GCGAAACGGGTTGCAAAGGTAGACATTATTCTTCTACCTCCAAATTTTTCTGCAACTTTTTTTAAAAAATTTTTGACACCTATTATTATATAAATATGAGATTACAGACCGTAAGTGAAAAAATATCTCTTTTAGAGAGCCACATAACGATATTTTTATACCTTTGCACCGATGAAAGGTTCAAAAAACAGATTACAGTTTGTTAGTAATGTCAGACGTGTCCGATCCTGACGGCCCATCGCAGCCTCCGTATATGGAGAGATACGATGCTCGGCCTTCCTATTCATTTTGGTTTATCAACCAATTCAATCAACTAGTTTATAAATAATTACAACGTTTTCCAACAGGGAAAATCAAATTCTCATATTATTTCACTACAAATGAAAATAGAGATTTTCGTAGCGGATGAGAGCCACAGCAAGTATGCAAAGGAAATTGTAGACTTGATGTACATCTCCGCACAGGAAAGAGGTACCGGAATTGCCAAAAGAACCCCGGAGTACATCATTGAAAAGATGAAAGATCACAAGGGAGTTATTGCAATTGCAGAAGACGGAACCCTTGCAGGCTTCTCATACATAGAGACTTGGAGCCATACAAAGTTTGTTGCAAACTCTGGTTTGATAGTGGCTCATCAGTTCAGAAAAAGCGGTCTTGCAAGAAGAATCAAACACAGAATTTTTGAACTCTCCAGAGAGATGTTCCCATACGCTAAGATCTTCAGTATCACCACCGGACTGGCAGTGATGAAGATTAACACGGAGTTGGGATATCACCCTGTACCGTTCTCGGAACTCACTGACGATAAGGAGTTTTGGGCAGGTTGCCAGGGATGCCGCAACTTTGATATTCTCCAGAGAAACAACTACAAAATGTGCCTCTGCACCGCCCTGCTCTATGACCCTGCAGAACATCCAAAAGAGAAGGATAAGGGAAACATAATTACCAAGGGTATAAAGAACATAGGCAGCGCCATAATGAAGGGGCTTAAATAATTGAAACAATAAAAATAATAACAGTAATATGAAAAAGATTGTATTAGCATTCAGCGGAGGATTGGACACCTCATTCTGTGTCCCTTATCTTAAAGAACAAGGTTTTGAAGTACATACCGTTTTGGTAAACACAGGCGGTTTCAGCAAAGAGGAAGAGAAGAAGATTAAAGAGAGAGCAATGAGCCTCGGAGCAAAAACTCATACCAATGTAGACGCTGTAAAAGAGTACTATGAGAATGGTATTAAGTTCCTGATTTTTGGCAACATACTTAAGAACTCCACCTACCCTCTCAGCGTAAGTTCAGAGAGAATTTTCCAGGCACTTGAGGTGCTCAAGGTTGTTAAGAAACTCAAGGCTGGTTACGTTGCTCACGGAAGTACCGGAGCAGGTAATGACCAGGTAAGATTTGACCTTGTGTTTGACGTGCTTGCCCCTGAGGTTAAGATAATTGCACCGGTAAGAGACAACAACTTCCAGAGAAAGTTTGAGATAGATTATCTGGTAAAGAAAGGATTCAAGTTCTCCTGGACAAAGAGCAAATACTCTATCAATCAGGGTATTTGGGGAACAAGTATTGGAGGAGTTGAGACTCTCCATTCAGACGGATACCTTCCGGAGGAGGCTTATCCTCACAAAGTTACAAAGAAGGCAGAGAGCGTTGTAAAGATAGATTTCAAGAAGGGAGAGCCTGTTGGAGTTAACGGAGAAAAGATGAACCCTGTAGATGCAATCAGAAAGATTGCGGAACTTGCTAATCCTTACGGTATTGGAAGAGATATGCACATTGGAGACACCATCATTGGCATTAAGGGAAGAGTAGGATTTGAGGCAGCCGCTCCGCTTATCATCATTAAGGCACACCATCTGCTAGAGAAGCACGTACTTGTAAAGGGGCAGCTCAACTGGAAAGACCATATCTCCGCATACTACGGACAGCTGATGCATGAGGCTCAGTATTTGGATCCTACTGCAAGAGATATGGAGGCCTTCCTTCAGAGTACCCAGAAGAACGTTACCGGTACAGTCTGGGTAAGACTGAGACCTTACAGCTTCCTTGTCCTGGGCTGCACATCTCCTTATGACTTAATGAATTCCAAGTTTGGTGCATACGGAGAAGACAACAAGTCCTACACAGCACAGGATGTTATCGGATTCACAAAAGTATTGGCAAATCCGTTGAAGATTTACTACAGCCTATCAGAGGCAGCTCCTAAAAAGAAGTAATTATGATTAGAGCAGCAATAGTCGGAGGAACAGGATACACTGCAGGTGAGACGCTGAGAATACTTCTGAATCACCCTCAGGTTGAGGTGGTTTCAGTCTTCAGCACATCATCCGTTGGAATGAAGGTCTCTTCCGTTCACACGGATCTGATTGGAGAAACAGACCTGGAGTTCTCAGACAATCTGAATAATCCGGATGTGCTTTTCCTCTGTCTGGGACACGGAGTTTCCAGAGAGTTTATCTCAACTCACACAATATCAAAGGAGTGCAAGATAATAGACCTGGGCAATGATTTCCGTCTGGAGCCCGATTTTGACGGAAGACACTTTGCTTACGGACTCACAGATACCTTTGAAGAGGAGATTAAAGCATCTCAGAATGTGGCCAACCCCGGCTGCTTTGCAACAGCAATTCAGAATGCGGTTCTTCCTCTGGTAAAGAGCGGAATGATTGAGAATCAGATAAATGTAACGGCAATCACAGGTTCTACCGGAGCGGGAAAAAAGAGTTCCCCTACCACTCACTTCAGTTGGAGAGACAACAACCTCTCCATCTACAAGTTGATGCGTCACCAGCATCTGGGAGAGATAAACCGCTCAATCAAAAGAGTTTGCGGCGTTGAGTACAACGTAGTATTTGTGCCGATCCGCGGCGATTTCCCTCGTGGAATCTTTGCAAGCGTATACGCCAAACTCTCCAACGCATTTGAGAAAGAGGCTGTAAATAATGTCTTCAAAGAGTATTACAAGGGCTCGCCGTTTACATTTGTGGTTGACGGAGAGATCTCAATGAAGGATGTAGTGAACACCAACAAGAGCCTGCTCAAAGTTGATGTGGTTGACGGCTTCGTTCACGTCACATCTGTTATTGACAACCTTGTAAAAGGTGCTGCAGGACAGGCCGTTGAGAACATGAACCTTATATTTGGCCTTGAGAGAACCACAGGCCTTAAACTCAAGCCTTCGGGGTTCTAGTAACAAGAAAGAAATTGAAATAAAAAGTTAGTTAAATAGATGAAACAGTTCCTTACAGTACAAGACGGCGGAAACATTCAAAAGCTGTTGGAAGAGGCAAGATATGTAAAGTGGAATCCCTTTGCAGATCAGGCACTTGGAAAGAACAAGACTATGCTTATGGTCTTCTTCAATTCATCGCTGAGAACAAGACTGAGCACTCAGAAAGCCGCCATGAATCTGGGAATGAACACCATAGTTCTGGATATCAATCAGGGTGCCTGGAAGTTGGAGACAGAGAGAGGCGTGGTTATGGACTCAGACAAGAGCGAGCACATACTGGAGGCCATCCCCGTAATGGGCTCCTACTGTGACATCATAGGAGTACGTTCATTTGCAAAGTTTGAGAACAGAGAGGAAGACCTTAATGAGGTTATTCTCAAGCAGTTCATCCAATACAGCGGCAAGCCGGTCATAAGTCTGGAATCTGCAACAAGGCATCCTCTTCAGGCACTTGCAGACCTCATCACAATTGAGGAGCACAAAAAGAGCAGCAAGCCAAAGATTGTAATGAGCTGGGCTCCGCATCCAAAGGCTCTGCCACAGGCCGTTCCAAACTCATTTGCAGAGTGGATGGTTGCCGCCGGATATGATCTTACCATAACTCATCCAAAAGGCTATGAACTTGATCCAAAGGTAACTGCAGGCGCAAAGATTGAGTATGACCAGGACAAGGCCTTTGAGGGAGCAGACTTTGTTTACGCAAAGAACTGGTCCTGCTGGAGTGAAGAGAACTATGGAAAAGTTATCTCAAAAGATATGAACTGGATGGTAGACAAAGAGAAGATGGCACTCACCAACAACGCCTTCTTTATGCACTGCCTCCCTGTAAGAAGAAATATGATTGTATCTGATGAGGTTATTGAGAGCAAAACCTCACTCGTAATTCCGGAAGCAGCCAACAGAGTTGTATCCGC
>CAMHRD010000136.1 GCA_946187365.1 uncultured Bacteroidales bacterium | reverse complement strand
GGAGTGTAACTTGGCTCAGCCTTGCCGGCAGGTACCGGATAACTATCGGGAACATCAACCTTATCTCTGAGGTAGAGCGCGTATGCGTACCACTCTGCAATGTCTGCGTTATCCAAATACCAGCCCTCTGAATGTCCTCTGAGCGGGCAACTCCTCTCAATATCCAGAATCTCTTTACCGTCCTTTGTCTTTGGAGTGAGGGAGAGGAAGCCGTATGACTTCTTGTCTACCAGTGAAATACAGTTAGCTGTATAGAGGTCCGTAACTACCGGGTAGAGTGCAGAAGACTCTACCTTCTTGCCGTGCACATAAACATCCTTAACTCTGAAAAGTTTAGGCATCACAGGGTTGAAGGTATAGTTCATTCCGTAGAAGGTCATGTAGGTATCCGGATTCTCCGGAGCGGCTGAGACGTTGTATTCGCAGATTGCCTTAAGCTCCTTACCAGTTAAGTAGCAGAGAATTACAGGGTATCCCGGGTTCTTTCTGGAATCTCTTCCCAAAGAAAGAGTGTTGAATACGTCCTCGTATGTGATTGGGCCTGCCGGAAGGTTCTGACGGATAACGCCTTTAGGAACAATAGAGACAAGGCGTGAAGTATCCTTTGGAACCTCCTTAAGGAAGTAAGCGCAGTTGAATATTGCCTTTGCAATATCGTAAGCCATTGGGTTGAAGCCTGTTGAATCCGTAAACATTGAGAGCTGGGTCTTTACGGTATCCATTACCTCAAACGGAGAGGAGTGGTATCTCTTCTCAAACTGGTCTACAACCTTCATTTTGAGCATGTTTGCCATAAAGAGCGCACCCGGGTCCGGTTCAATATCCTCAGGCACAGCCTTCAGTTCATACTCCTGCAGAGTGACTCCGCTGTTAGACTTGAAGAGGTCTGCCTCACCCACTAAGGTTCCGTTAGAGCCCGCAGAAACTATCGGGACATTGTTAACCGTATAAGGGGTAAAGAGAGCCTCATGGTCATGACCGCTTATAATGAGGTCAATATCCGGGCATTCGCTGGCCAGGCGTGCATCTTCGCTCTTGTCTCTCAAAGCAGCACCGCTGTGAGAAAGGCAGATGATAAAGTCAGGCTTCTGTGCCTTGATAGAAGGGAGCAGTTTCTTTGCAACCTCAACAGGATCCTGAAAAGGCATCTTGCCGGCAACGTTGCTTACATTGTAAGCGTTGTTTCCCAAAAGTCCGAATACGGCAATTCTAAGTTTACCCTTATTGAAGATGAAGTATCTCTGGTGTCCTATGAATTTGAGGGCGTTAGAGAAGTTTTTATCTTCTCCGCCGTCTATGTTTGCAGTTACGTTTACAGGGAACACCATGCTCTTTCCGGTGGTAGGATTCTTGTCATTGTCCTGAATTCTGGAGTTGTAGAGCATATAAGCAAGAGAGGTAAGACCTAGGTCAAAGTCATGGTTTCCAAAGACAAATGCGTCATAGCCTGCGTATGCAAGCATACGGTACTCGGTTGCATCTATCTCATAGAAAGCAGAATAGATAGAACCCATTGCCATATCTCCGGCATCCAGAGTTATAATTTCATAGCCGTTCTCCTTAGCATTCTCTCTCTCCTTGTTAATAAAAGAGACCAACTTGCCGTAACGGTCTGCACAGGAGTGAAGGTCAGAAGTGAAGATAACCTTTAAGGTGTTTACCTTACGGTTGGTTTTGTTCTCAGGAGTTAAACGGTTCTGGCCTACTGTAGACTGCGCAAAGATGTTACCACAGAAGGCAACACACGCAAAGGCAGCAACCAATAAGAATAATCTGCTCTTTTTCATATTGTTAGATTGTTATTTGCTTGTTTAAAAAAGGCTTCATCTGCAGGGCCATCTTTGCGGCCTCTGCAGCTGCGGCCTCTGCAAATTTTTCTGATGAATCTGCAAAGATGATTCCTCTGGAGGAGTTTACCAGAAGTCCGCACTTGGAGTTCATTCCGGCTGTTGCAACATCCTCAACATTACCGCCTTGCACGCCCACTCCGGGAACCAGGAAGAAGCTCTCAGGAGAGAGAAGGCGAATTCTGTTCAGCTGTCCCGGACGGGTTGCGCCCACAACAAACATTATGCGTTCTTTGTTTCCCCACTTCTCTGCCTGGCGTATAACTCTCTCATACAAAGGAGTTACCACATCTTCCTCTTCTCCCATAGGAGTGTAATGAGGAGAGGTCTCCAGAGTCTCAAAATCTTCTGCGGTTACGTTGGATGTAAGTGCAAGGACTATAACCCACTTACCCTCATACTCTAAGAAAGGAAGCACTGCGTCTCCGCCCATATATGGAGAAACGGTAACCGCATCGCAATCCATTCTCTTAAAGAAGGCCTTTGCATACTGACGGGCGGTGTTTCCAATATCTCCGCGCTTTGCATCTACAATGATGAAGATGTTTGGATAGTTGGCACGGATATACTTAACGGTCTCTTCCATCTGAGCAAAACCCTCAGAACCCAGAGCCTCGTAAAAGGCTGTGTTTAATTTAAATGCAACAGCATACTGAACCGTAGCATCTATAATCTTTTTGTTAAACATAAAGAGAGCGGCACTCTCACAGAGCCCCTGCTTTTTAACCTCTTCTTTTACACAAGATGGGATCTTCTCAATATCCGTATCCAAGCCCACACAAAGGAAGCTTCCCTTCTTTTGAATCTCTGAGTATAATTGATCGTAAGTCATAATCAGATTTTTAGGAACATGCTGCCCGTAAGTGAAGAAATCTTCTCCTCCGCATACGGAAGCGTAATCTCAAATTCTTTATTCTTCATAGAGGGAGCGGCATACATTGCATCCATCATAATAGCCTCACAGATAGAGCGTAAGCCTCTTGCTCCCAGATTGTACTTAACGGCAGTGTCTACTATCAGATCCAGCACCTTCTCCTCTATCTTAAGTTCAATGCCGTCCATCTTGAATATCTCTTTGTACTGCTTAATGAGAGCGTTCTTAGGTTCTGTAAGAATGTTCATCAAAGCCTCTCTGTCTAAAGGATGCAGATACGTTACAACCGGCAGTCTTCCAATGAGTTCCGGAATGAGTCCGTATGAACGCAAATCCTGCGGAGCAATGTACTTTAAAAGTTCCTTCTTATCTACAACCTTCAGTCTCTCCTGAACTCCGTAGCCCACAACCTTGGTGTTGAGCCTCTGGGCAATCTTCTTTTCAATGCCCTCAAATGCACCGCCGCAGATAAAGAGAATGTTGGTGGTATCCACCGCAATCATCTTCTGCTCAGGATGTTTGCGGCCTCCCTGCGGAGGAACGTTCACAATGTTTCCCTCCAGGATTTTAAGCATTGCCTGCTGAACTCCCTCTCCGGAAACATCTCGTGTAATGGAAGGGTTGTCACTCTTACGGGCAATCTTGTCTATCTCATCTATGAAGACAATACCCATCTGTGCCTTCTCCACATCATAATCTGCATCTTGCAGCAGACGTGTAAGTATACTCTCCACATCCTCTCCCACATAGCCTGCCTCCGTTAAGACGGTTGCATCCACAATGGCAAAAGGAAGATGGAGCATCTTGGCTATTGTTCTGGCAAGAAGGGTTTTACCGGTTCCCGTAGGACCAACCATCAAGACATTGGACTTCTCAATATCCAAGTCGTTTTTCTCCTCCTGCCCCTTGTAAAGAATTCTTTTGTAGTGGTTGTAAACGGCAACGCTCAGGAACTTTTTGGCCTCCTCCTGCCCTATCACATACTGATTGAGATACTTGTGTATCTCTTTAGGTGTGAGGAGTTTGAAATCCTCCTTAACCTTCTCTCCGTAGTTGCTTTTAACGGGAGATAGTTTCACCTCCTTCAAATACTCGTGAACCCTCTCAACACACTCAGAGCAGATGCATCCCAAATCTCCTCCAAGGAGAAGAGCTCCATCTTTCTCTCCGCGTGAGCAGAAGATACATCTTCTCTCCTTATCCTTTGGTCCTCCGTTCTTTACAGCCATCTCTATTTCTTCTGCTTGGAAAGAATCTCGTCTATCATTCCGTACTCCTTAGCCTCAGCGGAAGTCATCCAGTAATCTCTGTCTGCATCCTTCTCAATCTGCTTGAGGCTCTTGCCGGTATTCTGAGCAAGTGACTCGTAGAGTTCCTTCCTTGTCTTAATAATCTCCCTAGCTTCTATCTCAATATCAGATGCCTGGCCCTGAGTTCCACCCATAGGCT
>CAMHRD010000135.1 GCA_946187365.1 uncultured Bacteroidales bacterium | reverse complement strand
CTACGGCCCGTTTGAAGAAGATTAATTATGTCAGATATAGAGAGGGAAGATATTTATACAGAAGATGATGCAACCGGCGAGACCACCGGAAAATACTCTAAACTTATAAAGGAGGGCGATAACAAATACCGCCTTCCGGGTATGTACAAGAACTGGTTCTTGGACTATGCCTCTTATGTGATTTTGGACCGTGCGGTGCCGCACATTGAAGACGGACTCAAGCCCGTTCAGCGCCGTATCCTCCACGCTATGAGGAGTATTCACGATGGTTCACTTAGAAAGGTGGCTACTATTGTTGGTGAGGCCATGAAGTACCATCCTCACAGTGATGCCTCCATTAAAGAGGCACTTGTGCAGATGGGCCAGAAAAACCTTCTCATAGACTGCCAGGGTAACTGGGGCAACACCATCACCGGAGACGAGGCGGCAGCTGCCAGATACATTGAGGGCAGGCTCTCTCCATTTGCCATTGAGGTTGTATTCAATCCAAAGACCACAGAGTGGATGAACTCCTATGACGGGCGCAACAAAGAGCCTGTCACTCTGCCGGTTAAGTTCCCTCTGGTGCTCCATCAGGGAGCAGACGGTATTGCCGTAGGACTCAACTGCAAAATCCTTCCGCACAACTTTAACGAGCTCATAGACGCCTCTGTAGCTTACCTTAAGGGAGAGGAGTTCAGGCTATATCCCGATTTCCCATCGGGAGGAATAATGGATGTCTCCCGCTATGCAGACGGCAAGAGAGGCGGCCAGGTTATGGTCCGCGCAAGAATCATAAAGACAGACAAAAAGACCATCAAGATAACAGAACTTCCGTTTGGCAAAAACTCCGGAGATATATGCAAGAGCATTATGGCCGCCAATGACAAAGGGAAGATTAAGGTGAAAAAGGTGGAGGATCTCTCCACGGAAAAGGCTGAGATTGTGGTAACTCTGGCCCAGGGAGAATCTCCGGACAAGACCATAGACGCACTCTACGCCTTCACCTACTGCCAGGTCTCCATCAATCCAAACACCTGTCTTATAAAGGATAACAAGCCTCACTTTATGACAGTGAGCCAGGTTCTGGAAGATAACACGCTCAGAACCAAGGAGCTCATAAGAAGAGAACTCCTCATAAAGATGGGAGAGTTGGAGGCTTCATGGCACTCGCTCACACTGGAGAAAATCTTCTTTGAGGAGGGCAAGTACAAGATGTTGGAGGAGAAGAAGACCAAGAGTTGGGAGAGCCAGGTAAATGAGATTCACAAAGCGTTGAAGGAGTATGAAGATCTTCTGCACCAGGAGGTTACAAGAGAGGATGTTCTGAAGTTGGTTGAGAAGCCTGTTAGAAAAATCTCCCGCTTTGACATAAAGGAGTGCAACAACAAGATTGCAGGAGTGGAGAAGGAGATTGCAAAGGTGAAGAGAGACCTTGCAAATCTGACTCAGGTTACCATAGATTACTTCCTCTCACTCAAGGAGAAATACGGAGAAAAATTTCCTCGCCGCACGGAGATTACAAACCTGGAAACCATTCAGGTTTCAAGAGTTGCGGTTGCCAATGCCAAACTCTACGCCAACTTTGAAGAGGGCTTCATTGGTATGGATCTTAAGAAGGATGACAACGCCCAGTTCATCTGCAACTGCTCAGATATTGATGATATCATTGTCTTCTTCCAGAACGGAAAATATCTGGTTACAAAGATTACGGACAAGTCCTTTGTGGGCAAGAACATCATCCACGTTGCAGTCTTTGTAAAGAACAATCTCAGAACGGTTTACAACGCCATATACAGAGACGGAAAGAACGGCTTCTGCTACGTTAAGAGGTTTGCCGTTACCGCAGTTACAAGAGACAAGGAGTATGACATCACAATGGGCACTCCGGACTCCAAAATCCTCTGGTTCACCGCCAACCCTAACGGAGAGGCTGAGAGCGTAAGAGTGGCTCTGCGTCCGCGTCCAAAACTTAAAAAACTCTTCTTTGATTATGACTTTGCAACCCTTGCAATCAAGGGACGTTCCTCCAGAGGCAACCTCCTCTCCAAGAACCCTATCAGCCGCATAACTCTCAAGAGCAAAGGCACTTCCACCATTGGAGATAAACCGCTCTGGTTTGATATGGACGTTAACCGTCTCAATGAAGACAAGAGAGGAAAGTTCCTTGGCAACTTCAAAGATGAAGATAAAGTTCTTGCGGTTTATGCAGACGGAACATACTGCACAACCAACCAGGATCTCAACAACCATTACCAAGGAGAACTCATTGCCATTGAGAAGTTCAACCCTGCAAAAGTCTACGCAGCTGTCTATTATGACGCTGAGAGCTCCAAGTATTACCTCAAGCGCTTTAAGTTTGAAGCCAACAACAACACCTCCAACATCTTCATTTCAGAGACGGAAGGCTCTCGTCTTGTGGCACTTACAGGAAAGAGCGGTTCCCAGATTGTCATCCAGTTCGGCGGCAAACATGAAGGCCGTCAGAACGAACTCGTAGTTGTAGACACCTTCATTGCAGAGAAGGGCTGGAAGGCTAAAGGCAAGAGACTCACCCAGTTTGAGGTAGAGAAGGTAGTCCTCATAGAACCCCCTGTCCTGGAGGATGAAGAGTTTGAAGAGTATGACGAGCAGGATGCAGAAGGCACAGCTACCGCCAAGTTCAACGGTTCTGATGCAGAAGGCGGCAGCGCAGAAAGTCCTGAGCAAGAGGCTGATACAGAGGGACAAGAAGAAGAGGGAGATTTTGACTTCCCGGATGAAGATGAGGAAGAGAACTCCGGCTTCTCCTCAGATGATGATGAACCAACACTCTTCTAAGCCCCAATCATAATGATTATAGCACTCTGTGGTTTTATGACCTGCGGCAAAACTCTTGCCGGAGAAGCCTTCTCAAAGGAGCAAGGCCTGCAGTTCATAGACCTGGATCAATACATAGAGAAACAGGAGAAGATGACCGTCCTGGAAATTTTCCACACAAAAGGAGAATCCTACTTCAGAGCCCTGGAAATAAAGTGCTTACAAGAAATCATCGCTGAGCATAAAGACATTGTTCTTTCAGTGGGTGGTGGCACCCCAATGAATCCTGAGTGCGCAAAGATGCTCAAAGAGAAGACCTTCTGCATCTACCTCCAATGTTCCCCGGCCATCCTCGGCGAGCGCCTCTCTTACCTCTACCACAACCGCCCCACCGCAGTAGAATTGTTAGCTTCTGCAACAACCTCAGCAAAAGGTTCCACTGCAGAACAATCTGAGCACAAGAAACTTACAAAGAAACATCGTGAAGAACTCTTCACCTCCTGGGCCGCAGAACAGCTCAATACCAGAGAGCCACTCTACAAGGCCTGCTCCCACGCCCAAATCAACACAGACAACTTCCACCTCCCCACCATCTGCTCCTCCCTCCGTTCCGTACTGAGAGAATCCTCAGTTGGTTAGTATCACTCACCAACTTAATGAATACAAATCTACTCCTGCTCGTAATAGTAGGAGTAATCTATGCCCTTCATAAAGATCTCACGGTCATTTATTTTGTCTGTCATTGCTCCCTTGAGTAAGGCTCTTATATAAGTATCATCTATAGAACTTTTTCGCATAGCTTCCAGATACTCATTCTTGTCTATCTTGCTCCAATCTACACACAATTTAATGCACTTCTTAAATATCAAGTCCAGCCAGATGCGAGTTGAGCGACCATTGCCCTCCATAAAAGGATGCGCCATGTTCATCTCTACATACTTACTTACAATCTCATCAAATGAAGTCTGTGGCATTGCCTCAATAAGTCTTAGGTTCTTCATCAGATACTCGGCACGGCAGAAGATTGTTCCTCCCTTCCAAATTGTCTTTGTACGTATCTGCCCGGCAAAGTCATAGAGGCCTCCAAATAGGTAAGCGTGAATCTGTTGCAGACATTTTACGGTTCCGGGTTCCATACTGTCTAGTAATCCGCTCTCTATCAGGGTGTAGGCCTTCTTTTTACTCCGGCCGTCAATGCTGTTGTCACTGTAAGTGAACCAATCCAGGAATTTGCGGGCTCGGTTATTTGGATAATTTTCAGCCAGTGTCTGAACACACTTTGCATCCAATGCATCAGCATAGCGCTGCTTACCATCTGGAGCTTGGAATTTGAAGTGGTTAGTGACACTAACCACTTCAACTCCGTCTTTAGCCATTTTTCCCTTCAAGTATTTCCAATAGTTAC
>CAMHRD010000134.1 GCA_946187365.1 uncultured Bacteroidales bacterium | reverse complement strand
AACCTCATCTGCCCTCTCTGCAATAAACTGATTTACCCATCCTTGCAAATCTGTAAACCTTCTCTGCATTGCATTGGAACTTACTCCTCCGCTTCCAATCTCGTTGGTAACAAAGATAAAGGTTGCATCCTGGTTTAAAAAGGAGTCCAACTCTCTCTTTGCAATTTCAAGAGCCAGGTTTACGTCAAAGGTATCATTCTTAAGCAGCGGCTGAATTATGTTTGTAAGCCAGAGAGTGATGCAGTCCACAACCGCACAACGGTTCTCTATTTTGCAATTGGAAAGCTGAGTTTCTTCCTCAATGTTAGTCCATTGCGGTCCGCGTCTCTGTTGGTGTAATCTCACCCTCTCCTTAAACTCCTCATCCCAGATATGGGCCGTTGCAATGTAAACCGGATTGTTGGACATGGAGAGCGCCAGAGTTTCTGAGTAGGAACTCTTTCCGCTTCTCTCTCCTCCCGTTATTAAAATCACTCTTTTCATACAAATGCAAAATATCTTATTAGCAATCCTAAAGAAGCTGTGAATAAAATCATTACAGCCTCCGCCCCTCTGTTTATGTAGACGGCTCTCTTAATATCATTAAATGAGAGAGCTCTGGGATTCTCTCCTATATAGGGTTTCTCTATTATCTCTCCAAAGTAGGTGTGCGCTCCTCCAAATCTTACGTTAAGTATTCCGGCAAGAGCAGACTCCGGATAGCCGCTGTTTGGGCTGGCGTGGCAGCGTGCATATTTTTTAACAAAGCGTAACACGCTCAGTTTTCCGCCAACTACAGCCATGAGAAATGCGGTAAGGCGGGCCGGAATCCAGTTGGCTATGTCATCTATTTTTGCAGCCACTTTTCCAAACTCCTTATAACGCTCGGTCCTGTAACCTATCATTGAATCCAATGTATTCACCATTTTATAGGCTGCCATTGCAGGAATTCCACCAATGAGATACCAGAAGAGCGGGGCAATAACTCCGTCACTGAGGTTCTCCGCCAGAGTTTCCAGTGCCGCCGTTCTAATCTCCTGAGCAGAAAGATCCTGCGTTTCACGTCCAACTATTCTTGCAACCTGTTTTCTTCCCTCATAAAGAGAACGGTCCACTGCTTTGAATACCTCCCAGCACTCTCTTATAAGAGTTGTTC
Source organism: uncultured Bacteroidales bacterium (assembly GCA_946187365.1). Classification (GTDB taxonomy): domain Bacteria; phylum Bacteroidota; class Bacteroidia; order Bacteroidales; family UBA932; genus Egerieousia. The sequence goes on along the minus strand of CAMHRD010000134.1, from coordinate 3,106 downwards.
CTGCAAGGAAGTAGAAGACAAATATTGAGCGTATTGCTATTGCTGCAACAAGGGGCAATCTGTCTGAAAAGTGAATAAGGAAAAAGAAGAATGCGGCAACTGTTAAGATTAACAGTATTGAGATAACGGTACCCTTTAAGACCTTGCAAGTGCCTTTGTTAAAGCGCTTTTCAAAGGAGGCTATGATTTTGCCGAACAGCACGATCGGATGGGGAAGCCAGGATGGGTCTCCAAGCAGAAGATCCAGAATCCATCCTACAAGCAGAGGTACCGTGTAGAGTAAAACCGTATTCATTTTTTAAGGTACTCCTTAATTCCCTCAATTAGTTCTATGTTATCCTGCTCTGTGGATGAGGCAACTCTGAAGTGGCCGGCGTAGAGGTTTCTGAAGTTGGAGGCGTCTCTTATGAGAATGCCCTTCTCCTTTGCCAGAAACTCCTTTAAGTCAGATGCTTTGCCCTCTTTAAGACGGCAGAGTACAAAGTTGGTTTTTGTTGGGTATGCCTCAAGCCCCTCAAGTGCGTTGAGTTCAAATCTCAGTTTCTGGGTTTGGCGCAGATACTCCGTCATATCCCGCACCGCTCCCTGTGTTGAGAGCAGGAACTTTCCCGCCTCTATTGCTATGGAACTCAGCCTCCACGGATAGGTGTTGCCTTTAAGAAGTCTTATTACCGGAACGGCTGCGGTGATGTATCCGAGTCTTAAGCCGGGCACCGCATACTTCTTTGTCATTGAGTGAATCTGAATGAGATTAACTCTCTTGATTCCCTCTTTAGGGGTCATTACCGGCTCATTGGTGTAGTCTTCGTATGACTGATCTACAATAAGATAGCGGTGCTTTTGAAGAAGACTCTCAATATAACTTTGCTCAAAGACCTCACCCGTTGGATTGCAGGGATTGCAGAGCCACATAAGGTTTCCCAGTACATCCTCTCTGTATGAGTATAGGCGGCATGCATCTTCATACTCGCTGAAAGCGGGGTATTTAACATTGAAAGTCTGCCAGCTTCTAAGTGTCTGGGCTATAAGGTATATGGCCTCAGTTGCTCCGGCCGTTGCAAGCACGTTCTCCGGAGAGATATCAAGTTTGGCGGCTATTGCCTCCTCCAAAGATTTTGCAGAGGGTTCCGGATAGTTTTTTATGGAGTTAAGGTGCTCCTTCAGATGTTCAACCAGAGGGGAGATATCTGCCTTTGGATAGACGTTGGAGGAGAAGTTCAATCTTATTCCCTCATACTTGAATATGTCATCTCCGTGGCCCTCAATCATTGCTTATTATCTTGTATAAAAGGTTAATATCTATGCTGTTGCGCACGTGGTCCGCCAGGCGGTCATACTGCTGCTGTTTAAACTCTGCGTAGTCTGTAACAGCAGCCTTTTGGTTGCATTTATCTTTGAACGGTTCCAGAAGATAATCTATGAATTCTGCGTTGTCCAGTATGCCGTGGAGGTAGCAGCCCATGCAGTTTCTTCCCTTGACGAATCCCTCCTCGGTTCCATCCTCCAATATTGCAAGTCTTGTAATCTCTGCCGTGCCGGTTGCAGAGGTTTCACCCATGTGGATTTCATAGCCGGTGAGGTAGTTTTCAGATGGGGCGGCGCTTAGTTTGAACTTGGTTTGGCGGGTCACCTTTTCCCCTGTAATTATGGTCTTTACAGGGAGCAGTCCCAATCCCGGCAGGTAGGTTATATCTCCCTCAATTCCGTTAGGGTCTGCAACGCTCTCTCCCATCATCTGATATCCGCCGCATATTCCAAGAACCGTTGCACCTGCTCTATATGCGGAGATGACAGCCTGGGCACAGCCGTTTTTACGGAGTTCGTAAAGGTCTGCTATGGTGGATTTTGTGCCGGGCAGAATTATGATGTCACTCTTCTTAATATCCTCTGTGTTGGAGGTGTAGTAGAGGTGTACTCTTGGGTCTCTCTCCAGGACGTTGAAGTCTGTAAAGTTGGAGATATGTCTTAAGAGAACCACAGCAACGTTTATCTTTCCCTGCTCTCTCTTGAATGATTTTGCAGCCAGATCTACACTGTCTTCCTCCTCTATGTAAATATCTTTGTAATAGGGAACTACGCCGAGAACGGGAACTCCGCATTTCTCCTCCAGAATTCTCTTTCCGCTCTCAAAGAGACGGAGGTCTCCTCTGAATTTGTTAATGATGATTCCCTTAATTCTTTTTCTGTCCTCTTCATTCTGAAGCGCTATGCTTCCGTATGCAGATGCGAATACTCCGCCGCGGTCTATATCTGCAACCAGAATAACATCTGCATTTGCATAGCGGGCCATAGGCATATTCACTATGTCCGTATCTATGAGATTGAGTTCACTTATGCTGCCCGCCCCCTCCATCACAACTGGGTTGTAATGCTCTGAAAGACGGTCAAATGCGGCCTGAACGGCAGCTCTCAACTCCTCCTTTCCCTCTTTGCGGAAATAACTGTATGCAGAACTTGTCCCGATGGGTTTTCCGTTAAGGATAACCTGTGAGGTGTGGTCACTCTGAGGCTTCAGTAGCAGAGGGTTCATATCTGTGTGGCACTCCAACCGGCAGGCCTCAGCCTGAACCGCCTGTGCACGTCCTATCTCAAACCCCTCTTTTGTTGCAAAGGAGTTGAGTGCCATATTCTGTGCCTTAAAGGGTGCGGGGTTATATCCGTCTTGAAGAAATATGCGGCATAAAGCGGTGGCTATGATGCTTTTACCAACATCACTGCCCGTTCCGGCCAACATTATATTGTGAACTTTTTTCTTCATTGGGAGTTATTTACTGCAAGTGCAAAAAGGTAATCTGAAAGGCGGTTAAAGAAGACAAGTATCTCCTCTTTTACCCTGTGTGTTCTGTTAAGTTTCCAGAGGTTCACCTCCACTCTTCTTGCAAAGGAACGGGCCAGATGAATCTGAGAAGAGAGGGCGTTTTCTCCCGGAATCACAAAACCATCGGGATGCGGAAGAGCATCTATCTTCTCCTCCATGGAGGCTGTAAGGGGTTTACAGTGAAGCTCTTTGGGGTTTTCTGCCCCATCGGGAGTGGCAATATGGCTCATTATAATCATCAGCTCTTTCTGAAGAGTGAGAAGATACTCCTTCTCCTCTTTTAAAGAG
>CAMHRD010000133.1 GCA_946187365.1 uncultured Bacteroidales bacterium | reverse complement strand
TCTATGACAACAACCGTCTTTGGCAAGATGTCTATAAACGGTTCCATGACCCTGGATCCGTACGCTATTAATGACCACGGAGTTAAGATTAACAAACTGAACATCCAGCAGAAGGGATTCCATCCGTTCCGCCTTACGGGAGCCACACTCTCAACATCTTACAGTTTCTCCGGTGAGGGAACAAGCAGGCTGGGTTCCGAGTATGTACCTCAGGGAACCATTAACAGGGCGGGAAGCAGTTCAGGTTCAGATCTTTACCAGAGGGTTTACTACCATCCGGTTACGGGAGAGTACATACCTGGAGGTTGGGTTTACTACTATGACCCAAAGATGCCGTGGAGCGTAAACCTCAACTACAGTTACTCTTACTACAAGAACTATCAGTACTCCAACAACCAGCTTATTACAAAGCACAACCACTCCATGACGTTGGGAATAAGTTCTCAGATAAGGATTTACAGAGATCTGAACATATCTTTGAATACCGGAGTGGATCTTACCAAGAGACAGCTTACCACAACGCAGCTTTCAGGCTCCTTCAGCCTCCACTGCTTCCAGATTTCATTCTCCTGGATTCCTAACGGAAAGTGGGAGAGCTGGAGTTTCAGAATCTGTGCAAACGCCTCATCTCTTGCAGATTTGCTGCAGTTTAAGAAGAACGCAAGTTACTGGGATAACCAGAATTATTAATAGACATTGTTATGAAAAGGATGATTGTAGCCCCTTCAATGCTCTCCGCAGATTTTGCCAATCTGGGACAGGATATTGAGATGGTAAACCAGAACGGAGATATATTCCACCTGGATATTATGGACGGAGTATTTGTTCCTAATATCTCCTACGGAACTCCTGTTATTAAAGCCATTACGGCAAGGGCTACCATTCCTGTGGAGGCCCACCTTATGATTGTTGAACCTCAGAAATTCCTTAAGGATTACAGAGATATGGGAGTGGGTTCAATAAGCGTTCACTACGAGGCCTGCACCCATTTAGACAGAGTTGTCAACCAGATTAAGGAACTGGGAATGAAGGCGGGTGTTGCAATCAACCCTCACACCAGCGTCAATCTGTTGGAAGATATTGTGAAGGTATCAGATTACATACTTGTAATGAGCGTGAATCCGGGCTTTGGAGGGCAGAAGTTCATTCCTTACACAACACAGAAAATCAGAGATTTAAAGAAGATAATACAGGACAACAATCCTAACTGTCTGATTGAGGTAGACGGCGGCGTTGGTCTTTCAAACATTGTGGAACTTTCACGTGCGGGTGCAGATGTAGTGGTTGCCGGCAACGCAGTCTTCTCCTCCAAGAACCCGGCAGAGACCATCAAAAAACTCCAAGGCTTACAGTAACCGGGCAACAATAGTACGGCAGGCGGAGACCTTGTCCCCTACCTTTACAAGAACTTCAGAATCAACGGGCAGGAAGAAATCCACCCTGCTTCCGAACTTTATGAAGCCTAACTGCTGGCCGGCAGCAACGGTTTCTCCCTCCTTTGAATAGCAGACAATGCGGCGTGCTATGTAGCCTGCAACCTGACGGAATAGAACCTTTGCACCGCCTTCTGTTTCAACCACTACGGTTGTCCTCTCATTCTTAGTTGAAGACTTTGGATGCCAGGCAACAAGGTAATCTCCCGGATGATAATTATGATATATGATACGGCCTGCAACCGGGTAATAGTTAACGTGAACGTTGAAGAGGCTCATAAAGACAGAGACCTGAATGGCTTTTGAGTGCAGGTATTCATTCTCTTCCACCTCCTTAACTATCACAACTTTACCGTCTGCAGAGGCGAGCACATCATTGGCAGAGCAGGAGATGGTTTTCCGCTTTGGATCTCTGAAAAAGTAGGCAATGAACAGAAAGAGGATAACTACCAATACAGAGAAAACCACAGGGAGAGGCCTTAATCCTACCAGTAGCAAGAGTGCGCAGATAACAGCCGCAAAGAAGAAAAAGGTTATTAAAACTGATATGCGTCCCTCTTTGTGTATCATTGTAAATTTCAGAATACTAGGTAATTATAAAAGAGATAGAACACCGCTGCGGCTGGGAAGGCAAAGAGTGCGCTGTCAAATCTGTCCAGCAGTCCGCCGTGGCCCGGCATAATGTTTCCGGAATCCTTCACCTCAAACCTTCTTTTGAGCTGGCTCTCCACCAGATCTCCCATCACTGCAAATATGCTCACAATCAGAGCGTAGAGAGTGCAGGCCTTATAGCTTGCCTCCGGCAGCAGAAGATTAAAGTATCTTAAAATTACCGCCGCAATGACGGAAAAAATAAGAGAACCAATTACCCCCTCCCAGGATTTCTTAGGTGAGACGCTCGGCATAAGTTTATGACCCTTAGCGCCTTGCCCGAATGCGGTTCCTATGCAGTATGCTCCAACATCTCCCGCCCAAAGAAGTATCAGAAGTGAAGCAATCTTCCAACCGTTGTATCCGAAGAAGCCCACAACGTTCAGCGTTGCAAACGGCACGGCTACGTAAACCAGTGAAGACCAGGCAAATTCCAGCCCATTGTTCTCCTTGCTGAAGAGTCTCTCCAGAGGAATCAAAAAGAGGCAGAGAACCAGCAGTGCCATAAAGAGCATTGCAACTTTGTAGTAAATTCTGGAGTTTGGAAGTATCTCCGAAACCTCAGATGAGCAGGTCTCCTGCGTTCCTCCAATTACGGAGAAAAGCAGTGCCGGTATCAAAAAGATTGAGAATGAGGCTGTTATTGAGAGCAGTTTAAGGAGCACCTTCCCCTTTCCTATAGTGAAATGGAGGTACTCATAAACCATGCAGCAGACTATAAATGAAAAAACTATGATGTATGGGAGCGGGTTATGCTTCCAGAAAAAGAGGCAGGATATAAGTATTACGCAGAATACTATACCGCTAATCGTTCTCTTTATCAGTTCTTTCATCTTGCTCTAACTTAACACGCGGACCGTAGATTCTCTCAAGGTCTTCCGCAAAGATTACCTCCTTCTCCAGCAGCAGGTTAGCCAGCTCCTTAAAGCCCTCCATGTGGCTCTCAAGAACATCCTGAGCCATCTGGTGAGCCTTATCTATGAGTGCTTTAGTCTCTGCATCTACAAGTTCTGCAGTCTTCTCGCTGAACGGCTTGGTAAGGTTATAACCGTCCTCCTGGAAGTTGTAGTAAGAGATGTTGCCCACCTTGTCACTCATACCGTAGTAAGCAACCATTGCGTATGCCATCTTAGTCAGACGCTCCAAATCATTGAGCGCACCGGAAGATATCTTGTTGTTTATAATCTCCTCCGCAACTCTTCCTCCAATGAGAGAAGCCATCTCATCCATCATCTGCTCCTTGGTCATAATCTGCCTCTCCTCAGGCACATACCAGGCTGCACCCAGTGCCTTGCCACGCGGAATGATTGTAACTTTAAGCAGCGGATTTGCATTTGGAAGGAACCAGCTTACCGTTGCATGACCCGCCTCATGGAAGGCAATTGTACGCTTTTCAGACGGCGGAATTATCTTGCTCTTTCTCTCAAGACCGCCCACTATTCTGTCAATTGCATCTAAGAAATCCTGCTTGTCTACAGACTTCTTGTTATGACGTGCAGCAATCAAAGCGGCTTCATTGCAGACATTTGCAATATCTGCACCTGAGAATCCAGGGGTCTGCTTGGAGAGGAAGTCAATATCCAAGTCCGGATCCAGTTTGAGTTTCTTAAGGTGCACCTTGAATATCTGCTCCCTGTCTTTAAGCTCCGGAAGATCTATGGTTATCTGACGGTCAAATCTTCCCGCACGCATAAGGGCCTTATCCAGAATATCTGCACGGTTGGTTGCGGCAAGAATAATCACACCGCTGTTTGTACCAAAGCCGTCCATCTCTGTAAGCAACTGGTTAAGAGTGTTTTCTCTCTCATCGTTAGAAGAGAATCCAACATTCTTACCTCTTGCTCTTCCCACTGCGTCAATCTCATCTATAAAGACAATACAAGGAGCCTTCTCCTTTGCCTGCTTGAACAAATCTCTTACTCTGGAGGCTCCAACACCCACAAACATCTCCACAAAGTCTGAACCGCTCATAGAGAAGAACGGAACGTTTGCTTCACCTGCTACTGCCTTGGCCAACAGGGTTTTACCGGTACCTGGAGGGCCTATCAGAAGCGCTCCCTTAGGAATCTTTCCACCCAAACTGGTGTACTTTGCAGGACTCTTTAAGAAGTCTACAATCTCCATTATCTCAACCTTGGCCTCCTCCAAACCCGCTACATCCTTGAACGTTACCTTCACCTTGCTGTTCTTGTCAAAGACCTTGGCCTGG
>CAMHRD010000132.1 GCA_946187365.1 uncultured Bacteroidales bacterium | reverse complement strand
GTAACTTACAACCTTTTTAAGGATGATATAGGGCCGCACATTGTAAACCCCGCCATGGCAGTGGAACTCTTCCATACCTTCACTCTTATTCACGATGACATTATGGATAATGCGGATTTGAGAAGAGGGCGGCCTACCATTTTTAAAAAGTGGAACAGAAATATTGCGATACTCTCAGGAGACACTATGTGCATCTCATCCTACCAGTTGCTCTCCTCCACTCCGAGAGATTGTGTAAATGAGGTGGTTACGTTATTCTCCAAAACTGCCATCGAGATATGCGAGGGGCAGCAGTTAGATATGGATTTTGAGGAGATGAATAACGTCTCAATGGATGAGTATGTGAATATGATTACCCTCAAAACCGCTGTGCTTCTGGCCTGTGCGGCAAAGATGGGAGCCATCATAGGAGGAGCAGATAAAGAGCTCTGCAACCAGATTTATGACTTTGGTCTCAAACTGGGTCTGGCCTTCCAGATTGAGGATGATTATCTGGATTCCTTTGGAGATGAAAAGAGCTTTGGAAAGAAGATTGGAGGAGATATACTTAACAACAAAAAGAGCTGGCTGCTAACACGTTGCAGAGAGGAGGCGCTGCTTAAGGGGAAGGGAACAAAGTTGGACGCACTTATGGAGATGGAACCTACGGATGAAAAGATTGCAGCGTTTCAGGAGTTCTACAAAGAACTGGGAATTAACCGACTGGCAACGGAAGAGATAGAGAAAAACTATTCAGAAGCTATTGAAATTCTGAACGGTATGAGTCTGAATAAAGAGCAGAAAGAGCAGCTGAGAATGTATGCATCTTCCATTGTTAAAAGAGTAAAATAGAGGAGATTATGATTGAGATAATGGCTCCGGCCGGCAACTTTGAGTGCCTGATGGCCGCAATCCAGGGAGGTGCAAATTCCGTCTACTTTGGCGTGGGAAATCTTAACATGAGATCTCACTCCGCCAACAACTTTGCTCCGGAAGATCTGAGCAAGATAACGGAGATTTGCCGTGAGCATAACGTAAAGACCTACATGACTCTCAATATCGTTGTATATCAGTCAGATCTGGCAAGCGTAAGAACGGCTCTTGAGGAGGCAAAAAGGGCACAGGTTAGTGCAATCATTGCATCAGATATGGCGGTCATTCAGATGTGCCGTGAACTTGGACTTGAGGTACATATCTCCACCCAGCTCAACGTCTCCAACTTTGAAGCCGTTAAGTTCTATGCACAGTTTGCAGATGTGATTGTACTTGCAAGAGAACTCACCCTGCCTCAGATAAAAGAAATCTCACAAAAGATTATAGAAGAGCAGGTTAAGGGCCCATCGGGGAACCTGCTGCGTTTGGAACTTTTTGTTCACGGAGCGTTGTGTATGGCAATCTCCGGAAAGTGTTACCTCAGCCTGCAGGAGTACAACTCCTCTGCCAACCGCGGCAGCTGCTTCCAACTCTGCAGAAGAGGTTACAGAGTTACAGACCTTGAAACGGGCAGAGAACTGGAGATAGACAACAAATACATTATGTCTCCTAAAGATCTCTGTACCATTGAGTTCATAGACAAGATAATAGATGCCGGCATTACCGTCTTTAAGATTGAAGGGCGCGCCCGCAGTGCAGAGTACGTTAAAATAGTTACCTCCGCTTACCGCACCGCGGCAGATGCAGTGCTTAGTGAAGAGGGTTATACAGAGGAGGTTAAAAGCGCTCTTAAAGAGAAACTATCGGGAGTCTTCAACAGAGGCTTCTGGGACGGGTACTACCAGGGGGCAAGGTTGGGCGAGTGGAGTGAGGTGTACGGCAATAAGGCCACTAGAAAAAAGAGTTACGTTGCAAAGATTACCAACTACTTCTCAAACCTCTCAGTTGCAGAGGTTTTGGTGGAGGCGGGAGAATTGAACGTTGGAGACGAGATACTCATCATTGGCCCATCTACCGGCTGCATTGAACACACAATCAAGGAGATACGCGTAGACCTCAAGCCCGTACAAAAGGCCGTTAAGGGAGATCTCTGTTCAATCCCCGTAAAAGAAAAATTAAGACGCTCAGATAAGATTTATATCTGGGAAGAGGCTTAAGGAGTCATTACCGCATTCCAAACGGCGGTGCGGAGAGTGCCCTTTGCGTCGTCCTGGTCATACTCCCAGTACATCAGTCCCAAAAGACCCTTCTGACGGGCCCAGTTTCCCTTGATTCCTATGCTCTTAGGGTTGTCATAACCCATATAGAAGACGCCCTGCATTGTCTCCACGTATGGACAGTTTGCAGTTGCATCCCACTTGTTACGTCTGAATTGTTTAGGATCCAGAGTAATTATCTTCTTGTACGTATATTCTCTTGGAGAGGTGCTAAAGGAGCGTCTGCCGTAGAACGGAATGCCAAGCACCAACTTCTTAGGATTTACCCCGGCATTCAAATAGGAATTAACCGCACGGTTGCAGTCCATATAAGCCCTTGTGTCTGAGAGAGCTGAATGGTGATGAGGCGCCTCGTCCAAATCGTATGTCATTATGTTCACATAATCTACATACTTGTCCATTTCTGCAATATCGTTATAGCAGTAACCGCCCGTAACAGCAACTTTGTTTTTACAATACCCGGCGTAAGAGAGTTCATATTTATCTCCCAAAACTTCTCTGAGTTTCTTTACTAATTTGACGTAATTCTCTGTATCACAGCTTGGATCACAAGCCGCACCGCTCCAGCTCAATCCCGGGAACTCCCAGTCCAAATCAATACCGTCTATGCCCCACTCCTTAAGGAAGGCCAGGCAGTCCTCCGCAAACTTCTGCATATTCTCTTCACTCTTACATAAAGCAGAGAAACTACCGCCCTGCTTGTTGTTGGAGTTTGCAACACTGTGAGTAAAGCTTAGACTTATTTTAAGATTTGGATATATCTTTTTAAGATTAGCAATGTTTTGGAATCTTGATTTAGTTCCCTGCAGGTCAAACTTCTGATAAACACCGTCTACCATATAAAGTTCCGCAAACGCATAACATATATGGGTAAGTACGCTGGCATCTGGAATGAGGCTGCCGTAATAAGTTACGTATGCCGTTACGTGGCGGCCGTCATCTATGCGGGCAACTGGTGCAACAAGAGGCTCATTAATAGGAGGATCCACCTCTTCTACAGGCTTTGTTGGTTCCGGATCCAGAGGTTTGTCTTCTCCGTCATTTCCTCTGCCGCCACCGCAGGCGGAAACCGCAAATGAAATCACAGCAAGTGCTGCCCAAAAACTTATTCTTTTCATATTCAAAAATTATTTGCCCTTTGCTTTCATCTTATCCCCGAACTTCCGTTCGTCTATGATAAAACGTTGGTGCGTGCCGTGCCCTACAACGCCGTCCTTGTCATAGACCGTAACCTTAAAGGTAATCTTACGGCGGTCTATCTCAATCACCTCGCTTTCACACCATACGGTGCTGCCAAGCGGAGCAGCGCTGTCATGGCTTATGTCTACGTGCACACCAACGCTTCCCTGCCCCTCCTCCAGGTACGGTTTGATGGACCAGAGGCAGGTCTGCTCCATAAGTGCAATCATCATTGGAGTGGCCAGAACCAATACCGTTCCGCTTCCAATATGCTTTGCGGTATGCTCCTCTTTTACAACGAGTTCCCTTTTTCCTTTTATTCCTATTTCAATCATTATAATTAAATATTTTTACTTCCAGGCGGAGAGGGATTGCAGAAGCTGGGTATCTGTGTTGAGCATGTGCTTAATGCGCTCGCCGGTGAAGAAATACTTCTGAATGATCTCCTCCTCTACAATTGGCTTAATATCACTCTTGTACTGCTCAAGTACCTGCTCTTTTGTGAGGTTCAACTTTGAGGAGAGCGCATCAAACTCTGCCTTATCCTTCTCATAAAGCTCCTCCCCTTTTGCCTCTTTAATTAACTGTTCCATAAGCACTTCTGCAGATGAGCGCTGGTCAAACTTTTTAGATGCCGCATACTTTACAAAGTCATTGTACTGCTCATCTGTAAGGCTAATCTGCTCTGCAGAAGTGATGTTGGTATTCTTTGAATAGAACTCCACTGCGTATTCTTCCATTATTCCGCTCATCACAAGTGCGTAAACCGGACGGCTGTAATTGCTTGACTTAATGACCGTATCCGGCGTAATGCCTCCGCCGTCATAAACCGTTCTTCCGTTCTTTGTCTTAAAGGCCTTCTTCAAAGAATCCGGAACTGCACCCACGCTTCCGTCTGCATTGCGGTGAGAGTAATCTAAAATCTGAATACATCTTCCGCTTGGCGTGTAGTATTTAGATGTGGTGAGTTTCAGCTTTCCGTTGTAGCCAACAGGGCGGAAAGACTGAACCAGGCC
>CAMHRD010000131.1 GCA_946187365.1 uncultured Bacteroidales bacterium | reverse complement strand
GCCAACCCATTTCTCAAACCTAAAAATTAACCTATGAAAAAACTACGCTTTTAGGTATTGCAAAGGGCGTGCCAAACTTTTAATCGGCCGCCGGACGCACTGAAATTATTTTCACAGGTTGGTTAGGAAGGTCTTGTTTACGGGCCCCTGTAGGCACTTTTGCTATTTTATCAATAACCTCAAAACCTTTTACGGTCTCTCCGAATACGGTGTAATCTCCGTCCAGCTGCTTGCAAGACTGCTCGCTCTGCACAATATAGAACTGAGAACCTGAAGAGGCCTTCTCCGGATTGGAGGTATCACCCTTACGGGCTGCCGCCAGAGCACCTTTCTTGTGCTTGTGAGTACTCACAATCTCTGCAGGGATGGTATAGCCAGGGCCGCCTGTACCGTAGCTTTGATATGCCTGAGGGTACTCTGTCTCTGAATACTTGGTGTAAGGGTCTCCGGTCTGAATCATAAAGTTGTTGATTACTCTGTGGAACTGCATTCCGTCAAAGTAACCCTCTGATGCCAAACGGATAAAGTTCTTTTTATGCTTAGGGGTATCCTCATAGAGTTTGATTCTTATTGTACCCAGAGAGGTTACTATATCAAACTGAGGTTCTGTCCCTAGTGAATCTGTATTAAAGAGTTTTGCAGGTTTCTGAGGTTCAGCCTGTTGTGCCTGCTCCGGCTGTTGTGTTTCCGTAGCCTTTTTCTCACCGCCTTTGCAGGAGAAAAGAATCAGTGAAATGGCGAGTGTGCCAAGTAGAATCTTTTTCATATCTGTTTTGCTTAATTTTCTACAAATATAACTCAACTTTCTTAAGTAAGGGGAGAAATAATGACTAACTTTGGGCATTATTTAATCTGTATGAAAAGAGAGAGGTTTTTTATTGTTTTTTCCATGGCGATGGGTATACTTCTACTCACCTCTGCACTGCCTCTCTACTCTCAGGAGCAAAAGGTGGGAGTGGTGCTGAGCGGCGGAGGAGCCAAGGGGCTCTCTCACATTGGAGTGCTTAAAGCCCTGGAAGAGAACAACATACCTATAGATTACATCTGCGGAACCTCTATGGGTTCCATAATTGGAGGACTCTACGCCTCCGGCTACTCCCCGGATGAGATGATAGAGATGTTCAAAAGGCCGGAGTTTAAGGCCTGGTCTTCCGGAAAGGCAGAAATCTCATACGCCACATACTTTTACAGTGAAGATCCGGACCCTAAGATGGCAACATTCAAACTGGGTCCCATAAGAAGTCTGACAGATACAATGAAGAGGTTCAGCGTGGCGCTGCCTACCTCAGTGGTCTCTGCCTACCCTATGGATCTTGCTGTGCTGCAACTTTTTGTAGGAGCATCTAAGGCAGCCCGCTTTAATTTTGACTCCCTTATGGTGCCATTCTTCTGCGTCTCTACAGATGTGCAGAAACGCTCTGAAAACATCTCCAGAGATGGAAATCTGGGAACGGCCATAAGAGCCTCAATGTCAATTCCAATCTACTTTACTCCGGTTAAGGACGGAGACAAATATCTCTATGACGGAGGCCTTCACAACAACTTCCCGTGGCAGCACATGAAGAACTTCTACAACCCGGATGTTATGATTGGAGCACAGTGTACACAGGCTTACAACATAGATGAAGACAACGCTGCCTCTCTGATTCTGGCATTGGGAATAGGCGGCAGCAACTACAATATGCCGGACTCTCTGGGAGTTCTTATAAACGGAGATTACAACAGATTCGGGATTCTGGATTTTGATAAAATTGATGAGATTGTTCAGCAGGGATATGACCTTACAATGGAGAATATCAATGAGATAAAGAGGCGCATCAACCGTACCAGAACGCCTGAGGAGTTATCTGCAATGAGACATCAGTTCAGAGAGAAGTGCCCCCCTTTAAAGTTCCACCATCAGATTCTTGTAGAGGGAACCGTCTCTTCTCAGACAGCCCGCTTCATTGCCAGAACAATACGTGAAGACAGACGTGAAGATTTTGACTTTACCCAACTGCGTAAAGGTTACTACAGAGTCATCCGCAGCGGCGTTGTAAACATCTTCTATCCGTCTGTGCTCTGTGATAAGGACAACCCTCTCTTTAACGAGAAGGATTCTCTCTTCTTCCTCAAAATCAGGGCAACCAAGAGAAATCCAATGGAACTCAGCATAGGAGGAAACATCTCCTCATCTTCATTGAACCAGATCTTTTTAGGAGTAGATTATTTGCACGCGGGACGTACTCCGTGGAGGACAAGTTTCAATATGAATGCCGGAAGATTCTACCGCGGTGTTAACGGTTACTTCCGTCAGGATGTGGGAGTTACACCTCTCTCCTATTACTTTGTTTCCATTACCGCACACCAGTTTGACTTCTACAACGGCAACCAGAACTTCCTAAGATCCTACAAGTTACCGCAGAACGTACAGTTTAAGGAACTCTATGCAAGGGTGGGTGCTGCTACACCTCTCTCACTGAGAAAAAACACCGTACTCTCTGCAGAGGTTGCAGTGGGAAGACTCTACCAGAGTTCTTATCTGACGGATATTATAAACTCAGATGATACTCCGGACAGAGGCACCGTAAGTTTTATAACTCCAAAGATTCTGGTTAAGAAGAACAATCAGAACTTTGTTCACTACCCAACGGAGGGGACAAAATATGCAGCCTCCCTCAGATACTCATTCTTCTCCTGCGCATACAGGCCTGGTTCCACAAACCATACCGCAGTAAGACAACACGGTGAGAATCATTCTGTTCCCGCCTTCAGTTATGAACTCTCCAAGTACCTGAAACTGGGCAACGGATTCTCTGTTGGATTCTCAACCCAGTTGGAGTACGGACATAAAAAGAAGATGAACAACTACTACGCCGCCATAATGGTGATGAATCCATATACACCTATCCCTCACTCCGCCACGCTTCTAATGGAAGATTACAGGGCAGATACCTTTGGCGGCTTTGCAGTTCATCCGGTAATTAAGTTTACGGAGAAGATTTACCTCCACTCCACAATGGGATACTTCCAGCCATACCGCCAGATTATAAGAGAGACAGACGGCTGGAGATACTCATACACAGAGCGTTGGCCAAAGGGAGCCTGGATTGGGAATGCCGCCCTGGTATGGCAGACCCCTATAGGCCCCGTTTCACTCTCCGCCTCCTACTACTCCAAAGGAGAGTACAAATGGTATCCTCAACTTAACATCGGATTTTTGCTCTTTAACAAGAAAGCTTTTGAGAACTGATGGCTAATCCACTGAAAAAACTTGCAGGCGAGACCGCCATATACGGTTTAAGTACGATTCTGGCAAGAATCATAAACTTCTTCTTTGTACCCATATACACCAGAATACTCACCACGGACGGCTACGGCTCCTACGCAGAGATTATGTCCTATATTGCAGTATTCCAGGTGGTTCTGGTGCTGGGACTGGAGACGGGATGCTTTAAGTTTGCCTCAAAGGGAGTAACCACAAAAGAGGGTGTGGATGCAGGAAAAGATGAGAAGTTTAACAACACGGTCTTCTCAACCGCACTCTCAACCGTTACTACAATAGCGGTGTTCTTCTTTGGAATGACTCTGCTCTTTGGCGGAAACATCTCTGCCGTAATGGGTTACGAGGGATACTCAAAGATGATTGTATATGTGGGAGGAATACTTGCGCTGGATGCAATAACCGCTATTCTCTTTGCAAGACTGAGGTACCAGCAGAAGGCGCTTAAGTTTGCACTCTTCAAATCCATAAAGATTCTGAGTGAACTGGGATTCAACCTGCTGCTCTTCTTTGTGGTGCCGGCATACTTTAAGAACCATCCGCAAAGTGCTCTGGGTCATTTGATTCCTACAACGGTTCACTTCTCCTATATCATCTTTGCGGTCTTTTTAAGCTGCGTTGTATGCTTCATACTCTTCATTCCGGATCTGCTGAAGATAAAGTTCTCCTTCAACAAATCTCTGTGGAAGAAGATGATGTTTTACTCACTCCCTCTTATGATTGCCAACCTTCCGGGAATCATAAACGAGAGTGCAGACAGGTTCATGTTCCGCTTCCTTGTTAAGGATAGCATAACGGGCGCAGGATGGCTGGCAGATTTGGGTGTATATCAGGCGGCTATAAAACTAGCCGTCATTATGAACCTCTTTATTCAGATGTTCAGATATGCTGCGGAACCTTTCTTCTTCTCCAGGTATAAGGAGAAAGGAGCCAACGAGTTATACGCAAAGGTTATGGAGTACTTTGTGGCCTTCTGTATGCTAATATTCCTTGGGATAGTCTTTTATATGGATATTATAGGACTTATTCTTGGAAAGGATTTCAGAAGCGCACTGGGTACGGTTCCAATTATGCTGCTCTCTTATATGATTCTGGGCATGCTCTTTA
>CAMHRD010000130.1 GCA_946187365.1 uncultured Bacteroidales bacterium | reverse complement strand
AACCGGAGAAGGCAACCCAGTATGACATAGGAGTCATTTACCGTAAATCTTTCAAAGATGGATGGTTCAGAGGACTTGAGGCACAACTGGACGGTTACTACAACATTATTGAGGATAAAATTGTAGCACTGCCAACCTCCAACCAGTTCCGTTGGACTATGCTCAACTTTGGAAAGGTTAAGATAAAGGGGTTGGACGTACTGCTCAGTACAATGGTTAAAACGGGAGAGGTGGATTGGACTCTGAGAGCCTCTTATACATTCCAAAGGGCTGAGGATGTGACGGATAAGACAAGCCAGTGGTATAAGGGACAGATACCTTACATTCCGCGTCACAGCGGAACAGCCGTTGTCTCTGCAGATTACAGAGGCTGGAGTTTTAACTACAGTTTCATCTACACCGGAGAGAGGTATGACTCCGTAGCCAATATACCTGAGAATTACCAGCTTCCGTGGTATACTTCAGATATTGGAATAACCAAGAGTTTCTGCTTTGGTACAAAAGGTGTAGAGAGTAAGGTGCTGAGGGTGACATTGGAGGTGAACAACATATTCAACCAGCAGTATGAGGTGGTTCAATGTTATCCAATGCCGGGAACAAACTTTAAGGTAAAATTGAATTTTATACTTTGATATGAGGAGAGGGAAAAGTTGCAATAGCGTCAATTTTATTCTTTTGACGGGAGTAGTATTACTTCTCTTCTCCTGCCGTCATCTGCCGGATATTCAAAAGGCAACGGATATTCCCGTTACCGGCGGAGAGGCGGGAGAGATAAAGGGCTTTTTCCTTCTGAATGAGGGAAATATGGGAAGCAACAAGGCCACCCTGGATTACTTCGATTACGGCAGCGGAATCTATATGAGAAATTTCTTTGCCACCCTTAACCCGGGAGTTACCCGTGAGTTGGGAGACGTAGGCAATGACATAAAGGTTTACGGCGGCAAACTCTATGCGGTAATCAACTGCTCCAATCTGGTTGAGGTGATGGATCTTAGAAGCGGCAAGCATATTGCCCAGATCTCCATTCCAAACTGCCGTTACATAACCTTTGACAAAGGTTACGCATACGTCTCCTCATACGCAGGGCCTGTGGAGTTTGACCCAACATCACGCAAAGGATATGTAGCAAAGATAGATACCCTCACTCTCACTGAGGTTGCAAGTTGCGTGGTTGGCTACCAGCCTGAGGAGATGGTAATTAGCAAGGGTAAACTCTATGTTGCAAACTCCGGCGGATACCGTGTTCCAAACTATGACAGAACGGTGAGCGTTATAGATCTCTCAACATTCCAGGTAGTTAAGACTATTGATGTTGCAATCAATCTTCACAGAATGGAGATAGACCGTTACGGTTACATCTATGTCTCCTCCAGAGGAGATTACTATGATATTCCGTCTACGGTTTCTGTAATAAATTCCGCGACGGATGAGGTGGTGGATTATCTGGAACTTCTCCCTTGCTCAGATATGACAATCTGCGGAGATTCTCTCTATGTTTACAGCGCCGCCTGGAACAATGTTACACAGTCTAACACAGTCTCTTACGCCATCTATGACGTTAAGCAGAGAATGGTGGTTTCACGTAACTTCATAACGGACGGAACAGATAAGCAGATAACGGTTCCCTCAGGCATTGCAGTAAATCCTGAGAACGGAGAGATTCTGATTGCAGACGCAAAAGATTATGTAACTCCGGGAATGCTCTACTGTTTTACCAAGGATGGTAAAAAGAAGTGGCAGGTCTCTACCGGAGACATACCGGCCCATATAGCATTTACAACTAAAGAACTTAAGTAGAGATGAAGCATCTTTTTAGAATATTGCCTTTTATTGCAGCGTTGGTAATTGCCTCCTGTTCAGGCTCTTCCAAACAACAGATAGTGCCTGAAAAGACAGACCCGCCTACAATCTCTTTTGACAAAGTATCTTATACCGTTAAGTTGGGTAAGAGCATAACCATTACACCTGTCTGCAGAAATGTTGATGGGGCAACTTACTCCTGGGTTATGAACGGAAGCGTAATCTCTACCGGCCCAAGCCTCACCTTCCAGGGTAAGGAGATAAGTGAAAACTACATCACCCTTACCGTCACCACAAAGTTTGGTTCTGCCAGCAAGGAGATAAAGGTAACCGTGGCGGCCCAACTCCTTCCAAAGGTTCTTGTGGCAGTTCCCGATGGTGGTTTTACCATTCTGAAAGACAGCGAGTTGAAACTCACTCCTACCGTAGAGAACGAGACTGGTGCAACATACATCTGGTATGTAGATAATACCCAGGTTGCAACCACAAAAGATTACACTTACAAGTCATCTGCTACCGGAACTCACACCCTTAAAGTTGTGATGACAAATGAAGACGGAAGCTCAGAGTTCTCCTTTGCCGTTAAGGTATGTGCAGAGAGCGATATGCCGTTCAGTTGGAACTTTGAGAGTGACACCTACAACTACTCCACAGGACGTACCGTAAGAATTTTAATCCGCAAGGTCGAGAACGCATTTGACGCAACCTACAAATGGGTGCTGGACGGAGTGGAAAAACAGAACTCCAATCAGAACTATTTCCTCTGCAATGAGACTGCCGTAGGCGCTCATACTCTTGTAGTTACAATGACAAACAAATACGGAAGCCACACTAAAACCCTTACCGTAAACGTATGCCCTGCAGAGGGAACATACAAGAGAATGGGCGGCACAGCTCCTTGCAACAAGGTGTATGAGTTTACACCTGCACCGGGGCAGTTCATAAATGAGGGGTACACCGCAAAGAATATGGATGAGGCCTGCAAGTTTGTGGAGGATAAGTTCAAGGCAAAGGGTATTGTATCTTTAGGCGCCTGGGGTGGTTACGTTGTAGTTGGATTTGACCACAGCATAGAAAATGACGGAGGATACAACATTGCCGTAACGGGAAACTCATTTACCAACTCCTCAGAGCCCGGCATCGTTTGGGTTATGCAGGATGAGAACGGTAACGGTCTGCCGGATGACACCTGGTATGAACTTAAGGGCAGCGACTACAGCACGGAGACTAGAGACTACTCTATAACCTACTACAAGCCAACCTCTTCCAAGAGTCCGGTTCTCTGGACCTCATCTGACGGAAAGAGCGGCAGCATAGATTACCTCTCCGCTTATCACACTCAGGATAGTTACTTCCCGGCCTGGGTATCCGGTACATATACACTCTACGGTTCTTCACTTATTTCCAAGACTGTTGAGGTATCCAAGGATGTCTGGTACAACAGAGATTTTGAGTGGGGCTATGCAGATAACTTCAGCAATACGGATCGCCTCTCTTCAGACAGCAACTCCTCCGGCGGAGCCAATGACAACCACTTTAAGATCTCAGACGCAGTGCGTTGGGACGGAAGTGCCGCAAATCTGCAGTATGTAGATTTTGTAAAGGTTCAGACAGGAGTAAGTGCAAAGGCCGGCTGGATAGGGGAACTCTCCACTGAGGTTCTTGGGGTAAAAGATTATAATCTGCTGAAATAATTGGCTACATTTGCCCTCCAATTTGATAAGATATGAAAAAGAGTACCATTTCACTTTTGTTTTTTTCCACCGCTCTCTTCCTTATTTCCAAGAGCGGTTTCAGTTATTCCGGGAACCTGAAAGATTCCCTACGCAATGAACTTCCTGCCGTTACAGAAGATACTATAAGAGAATATTCTATTGAGAGTCTGTGGGTTGTGGGAGATACCAAAGAGAGAAGATCTTTGAAGGATCAGCCGCTCTCCTCATCTATTGTTGCGAACGATAAGATGGTAAGAGAGGGAATAATCTCTATGAAGAGCCTTACCGGAGTTGTTCCAAATCTCTATATTCCAAACTACGGAACAAAACTTACCTCATCTATCTATGTAAGAGGTGTGGGTTCCCGTATAAACAACTCAGCGGTAGGAATGTACGTAGACGGCATTCCTTACTGGGACAAATCTGCCTTTGACTTTGATTATGCGGATATTGAGCATGTTGAGGTATTGAGAGGACCTCAGGGAACCCTCTATGGAAGAAACACAATGGGAGGTCTTATAAACATAAGTACCAAATCTCCGTTTTATTACAGCGGTACGGACTTTATGATGAGTGCCGCAACCAAGAACGGTTACCGTTTCTCACTGGCACACTATCACAGAATAAGTGAGAAGTTTGCCTTCTCCGCATCCGGCTTTGGAACCTACAACGGAGGCTTTTATAGAAACACTTTTAACGGAAAGAAGATAGACAAGGGAATGAGCGGCGGAGGAAGAATGCACGGCATTCTGCGTCCGAACAAGAACCTCAGTTTTGATCTGAACGTAAGTTACGAGTACTGTGATGACGGAGGTTATCCATACGGAGAGTACAACAAAGTAACTAAAGAGTATACAAATCCAAACTATAACTTT
>CAMHRD010000129.1 GCA_946187365.1 uncultured Bacteroidales bacterium | reverse complement strand
CCAGATAATGAGCATGCGGGTAGACATTGGCTCACCGTCTGAGTTGGTGCCGTTGCTGAAGAGGTAGATAAGCAGCATACCCACCCAACTGATTGGAGGTCCGGGGAGTACGGGAAGTACGCAACCTATGAGTCCTACAAATCCCAGAATAACGGCCAGTATGATTAAGAAGGTTGTCATCAGTCTCTGCCTTTATAAGGATAATCTGCCAGATTTTCATTACACCAGGCATCTATAAGTTCATTGTCCTTAGACTTGTAGGCCTTCTTGTATAGCTCTCTGATGACCGGAAGAAAATCCAGTGTGCGTCCCTCTCTGAAATCGCTTGAGCCAACAGCAGTTGTTCCGCCCCAGTTGTAATACATCTCTCTTGTGGTGGAACAGATACGGGCAAAACGGCCGGTGTAAGGTTTAAGATCGTCATCCGTAAGGTGCAGGTAAAACTCCAGCTGCTCCTCTGTACACTCAGCCAGTTGCTCATCTGTAGCCTTCATCTTAGGATCTGCAACATAGACAGTTATGCCGTCTTTAAAAACATACGGTTCATAATAGCCGGCAGTGTACATAGCTTCATAGACAACTCCTCTTACGGCAAACTGAGCTCCGCTTTGCCAACGGATAAATCTCAGAAGAGTATTTGTATAAACATAGTCTAAAGAGTGAACCGTTTTCCAGCAGGCGGAGATAACCCAGTATGCAAGTTGCTTTGCTGTAGGCATTAAGAGATATACCCTACCCTTCTTTGGTTTGCCGGTCTTTACATCTTTGCCTGTGTAGTAGGTGTACTCTTTAACGGGGAAGCCCTCCCAACCGGGTACGTCATAGTGAGTTGCAACATACTCCTGAGCCATGTATGCGGCCTTGAGAACGTTCTCGCATCTTGCAACCAGAACATCCATACTGTCTTTCACATAGCGTTTTACCGCCTTCTCTCTGAAGGGGTTAGAGCATCTGCTCTGGCACTGTGCAATCTGAGGAACGAGTGCAAGAAAAAGTGCAAGGAGTATGGCTGTTGTAATGTGTTTCATTATTCCTCTGTTTTCATCTGGTCTTTGCCCTCCTGGCTCTGGGCCTTGCGGTGCTGCTCTATACGCTTCTCTTCCTGCTCTTTACGGGCCTGCTCCTCTCTTCTTTGATCCTCTTCCTGAATCTTCTGGTCTATCTCTTTTGCAAGATTGGTTATAGTCTCGTAGGAGTCTGGGAAGAAAGCCTTAGTGAGCGGATACTTAGGGAATATGAAGCCGTTGAGGAAACCTCTCTTGGAGGCAAGTACCTTTCTGTCCGTTACAACGTTGCGGCTCTTTGGAAGTTCATCTGCCCTCCATTTGAAATCTCTCAGACGCATCTTCTCAATTGGGAGCTGATAGGTAGGATGGATATCACTCTTAACGTTCTCTATGTAACGTACCCTCTCAATGGAATTATTTGCCATTCTGGAAGTTAGAAGGCGGCACTCCTTGTGGTTCATAAGGGTAACGCTGCTGTCTTTCTCCCTCAGGAATATCATTGCCTGCACTCCTCCAAGTGCATCAAATCTGTAAACGTCATTGTCTTTGAAGTAGGCAACCATCTCCGTACTCTTAATCTGGTTGTAATGGATGGAGTCCTCCTCAGATATGATGAAGGCATTCTCAATTAAGTTGGCCTTATAGATGGCGTTGTTTCTGACGGAGAGCTGGATGCTGTCTGCGGTAAACTGTGTCTTCTCCTCATTCCAAAGAGCAGGGTTCTTGTAGAAGCGGGCAATGCTGTCTATTGAGGTGTAAATGAGGGAGTCACAAACGCCTCTGAGATCACTTCTGAAGAGTTTGACATTGTGGAAGACGCTTATGAAGGTGATTTTTGTGGTGTCCTTTTGTATCCCGATAGTGTCCGTCTGAACCGCAAGGCTGTCCTTTAAAAGCACTGTCTTTAATGAATCTGCGCCAACAATCGTGCTGTCTTTACCTGCTGTGATCTGCTTATCTTTGCCTATGAACGTTGGTTTCTGAGGACCGTCAGTAAGTTGCCTGCCCTCTGCAAGCTTTTGGTTCTTAGGCTGTTGCTGAGGAGGCGGAGGTACAACCTTTCCAATTAAGGCTTTGTTCTTCTTATATGCTGCAAGGTAGGCGCGGTTGGCTTTGTCAATGTCTATGATAGGATCTGTATCTGCCAACTTGCGTCTTTCCAGAGCGTTGGAGACCTCATTTGAATCTATCTGATACATTGGGACCATCCACATCTTAAGCGTATCTCCGCCAAGGAAGAGCGTATCTCTCTTGTAGATAGGCTCTTGCGTAAGGGAATCTACACCGGTCTTCTCCTCAGAGAACATTGCGGCAGCAGCCTTATCCGTAAGGTAGGCAAGGAACGGATTCTGAACCATAACTCCCTTGTCTCCCATAAGAATGGAAGACTGCTCGTTGTCTCTTATCTGAACGTTGTTGTATAGTTCTGCATTGCCGGTACCGCGGTGATAATCAATCACTCCCGCCCAGAGTTCCTGGTTCTGTGAAGCAATGTAGTTCTCCTCTGTAAGGGAGAGAGTCTCACGTTTTACGTCATACCTTGCGTTGTTGGAGTAGAGGGTGTCTCTTCCCTTCCAGGCAACTGTTCTGAAGCCAAAATCTGCAAACTCCAGGTCTGATTGATAATCTGCAAATGAAGATCTTACAAAGATGGAATCTGAGTACATAAGCACGTTGTCCGTAAAGGAGAAGGTTCGTGTGGCAGATACATAACGGCCCTCATCTCCCTCAACAATATCTCCCTTTGATGAGCGCATAGCACCTCCGTTAAAGAAGGTAGCAATACTGTCTTTTGTACTGTAATCCAGGAACTTGGTCTTGAGCTGGTCTCCCTTTCTGTTGTAGAGTTTTACAATGGTTCCTCTGAACTGTGCAATGCCCTCGTCTGCAAGATAGGTAACAATGTCACTCTCCAGGTAGGTATCCTGCTGGATAATCTGAATGTGACCGATTGCCTCAATAACATTGGCGTTTACATCCCAGGAGGCGGAGTCACAGAGAAGATATGTGTTGTTGTGAAGAAAACGGGCGGGACCCTTAACTTCTCTGAAGGGAGCCCCACCTCTGTCTACCAGTCTGACAGCCTTTGCCTCAACCAAACGGACCAGTGAATCTTTATCATTTTCAAAGGCTTGCGAATAGCCCTCAGAAATAAAGACCAGACAAAGCAGTAATGTCAGAATGGAAAATCTGCGCATAATTATTTAACCCATCCCTTACTCTGGAACGGACAGTCTCTGAACATCTCATCTATTCTGATGAAGGTGCTCTTCTGTTTCTCTTCTATAAATCTCTTGATGGCCTTCTCCTGCTCAACTGAGTGTGCAAAGTTCTGCACAGCAACAAAGTCCTTATCTACATCTGCTCTGTGAGAAGGAACAATCTCCTCCAGACGGATAATCTTGTAGATGGTGTTGCCTCTGCCCTCGTTGTCCTGAGACTCAAACGGAACACTTATCTCACCAATCTTGAGATCTTTAATCATATTATAATCAGCAGGATTAAGCTGGTCTTTCTCAAAGTAGATGGCACCTGTGTTCTCATCTACCATCTGACCTCCGTTGAGGAAGGTCTTTGGATCTTTGGAGTATGTAAGTGCAGCCTTCTCAAAGGTGATGCTGTCTATAAGAATAGCCTGCTTTATGGAATCCAATCTCTTAAAACACTCCTCTTTGTTCTCTGTGGAGAACTTTGGTTTGAGAAGGAGATGACGTGCGTTGAACATATCTCCGTTCTTCTCAATCATCTGAATGAGGTGGAATCCGTCCGGAGTCTCAACAATCTGAGATATCTGCCCCTCTTTCAGACTCATAGCGGCGTCTGAGAAGGCTGGCCAGAACATATTTCTTGGAGCCATTCCAAGTTCACCGCCTCTGAGTGCAGACTCTTTGTCATCTGAATAGAGGGCTGCAAGTGAGGAGAATCTCTCTCCGCTTACCACTCTCTGACGGAACTCCAGGAGCCTCTCCTTAACATTCATAACTGCGTCTTCCTTAGCAGGATAGAGAACTATATGACGCAGACGGTACTGGGTGGAAATCTCCGGAAGGGAATCCTTGTCTACTCTCTTGTAGAATCTGCGCACCTCGCTAGGAGTTGGATTTGGAACTGCAGAAACTATCTGACGCTGCTCCTGGCCAATAAGGTTCTGCTCTCCCAGAACGGCTCTCCAATCCTCCTTAAGACGGAAGAGTGGTTTGTGGAAGTACTCCTCCACTTCTTTCTGACCTCCAAGACGATACATCACCTGGTCCACTCTCTGCGCCAACTCGCTCTCTACCATATCTGAAGAGATGGAGAGTGAGTCCATCTTTGCCTGGTTAAGGAAAAGTTTCTGCTGAAGAGTATTCTCCAGAATCTGACATCTCATCAGTTTCTCATCC
>CAMHRD010000128.1 GCA_946187365.1 uncultured Bacteroidales bacterium | reverse complement strand
AATGTAGGAGCGGTATTTCCCGGAACCTCCTCAAGCAGGAATTCGTTCTCATCTGAAGTGAGGGTAATAACACCGTTCTCCTCAGTAACATCTACCTTTCCAGGATAGCCGTAGTTCTTGTTTGCAGGAATTGGAGCGGCTGCATACATAACGCCCTGAGCATCCTTAGCTACAATCAGATAGGACTTACCGGAAGTAACTTTAGTTACTTTCTTATACTTGAATTCGTCTCCGCCAGGAGTAGGATCATCCGGATCCAGTTTCTTACCCTGTGAGAAATCAATAGCGGTGCCGGCCTCCTCAGAGACTGTAACCTTGAAGTCATCAAGTCTGTAAGCACTTGCAGCATCTGCAGTTATCCAGAAGAACAATTCAGAAACACCGGTAGGGATGGTAACTGTTACGCTAGCCTCATCCCATCTTCCTGTCTTGTACTCTCCGCCTGCGAATGCGTATGTAAGTTCAGTCCAAAGGAGAGTATCCTTGCCAATGTAAACGTGGAATTCCTTAGGGTCGAATACGGAAGAACCTGATGAAACATATTTCTCCGCACCGAATGAAATTCTGTAGTTGAGATATTCTGCCTTTGTCTTTATCTTCTTAATCTTGAGTCTGTTATTAGAAGCAAAGAAGAGGTTGTTTACACCTGAACCAGGATAGTCTGAGTAAGAACCGTCTGATGCGCTGTTCGCTCTGACGCTTATTCCTGTGTTAAAGTAAGCAACTTCATCAACACCCTCTCCGGTTTCATTTCTCCAGCAGTCTGACTGGTCTGTGAATGGCCAGCTGTTACCCTTTGAACCATAGGTCTGTGTTGCGGTCTCCTTGTCAAAGTTATTGAAGTAGATTACCGTTCCAATCACAGGATCCTTATCCGGATCTACGCCCTCTGAGAAGTCTACAGGAGTTCCTGCAGTAATAGAGCGGCTGAGGTTTACATCGTCCAATCTGTATGCACTGGCAACGTCAACTTTGAAGTAGAGGCAAAGTGTGTTGATTCCCTCAGGTACTGTAAAGGTGGTAGTTGCAAGGTCCCATCTTCCATCCTTGAATCCGTTAGGGAATGAGTATGCCAATTCAATCATATGCTGAGGGTCCGGTCCCAACCATACGTGGAATTCTGTTGGATCAAAGACTGAAGAACCCTGTGCCAGATATTTCTCACTTCCGAATGTGAGTGTGAAATCTCTGCCCACTACGTTAATGTTTTCTACTTTGAATCCTGCCTTCTGACCAAAGAACAGGTTGTTCACTCCGCTACCCTCATAATCTGAGTAGTTACCGTTGGAGTTGCTGTTGTTACGAACCGTTACAGCGTTGATAGTGTAGGTTATGGCATCCTTTGAAGAACCTGTTTCATTATTCCAGCAGTCTGACTGGTCCGTGAATGGCCAGCTCTTTCCGCCGGTTCCATAGGTCTGGGTAGCCGGAGCCTTATCAAAGTTATTCTTGTAGATAATCAGATCTTCAGGATTTCCCCATTCACCCTTTTGGTTAACGGTTACAGTTCTATAATCATAATCCATAGAGACCTTTACGCTTGCAGTTCTGTTGAAAAGATCATTGCCCAAAACTGAAATCTTAATTGTCTGAGGCTCGTCTGAAGCGCTTCCGCTTGCCGGCTCAACAGAAATCCAAGGTTCGTTGCAAGTGACTTTCCAAGACCTGTTTGCGGTAATTGTGAAAGTCTGAGAAGAGGCAACTTCGGAAAAATCCAACTGGAGATTTGCCAAGTTTACATCCATATAAGGCATTTGGACGTCGTCCTCTTCAGTACAGCCTGCTGCCAAAAAGGCGGTGGCCATAAGTGATAGGAGTAATGCTTTGAATCTCATAATGTGTGTGTATATATTTAATTTATTATCCTTTAAGTCTTTCCAACAGTTTCTGCATACCCACGGTAGCCTTCTCTTTAATGTGTTCGCACCTGTAATGGGTCTGAACATCCGCAGGGTCTACAAGGTAAATCTCTGCACTGCTCTTGGCGTAACCCAACAGTCCCGCCGCAGGGTATACGGCCAGAGAGGTGCCCACAACTATCATGATATCCGCCTCTTGCACAGCCCTTGCCGCTCTCTCCAGCTCCGGAACCTGCTCCCCGAACCAAACAATGTGAGGGCGCAGCTGCTCTCCCCGCGGGCTCTTATCCCCCAGGTGAATATCATTATATCCTATCTCGATAGTGTTGTAATAGTCTGAATCCTCGCCCCTTGCCTTGGTCAGCTCTCCGTGCAGGTGGATAATGTTGGTGCTGCCGCCTCTCTCATGCAGATTGTCAATGTTCTGGGTGGCAACGGTAACGTCATACCACTTCTCCAGCTCCGCCACAATCTTGTGGGCAAGGTTGGGCTTCCTTGTCTTAAGGTCTCTTCTTCTGGCGTTGTAGAAGTTG
Organism: uncultured Bacteroidales bacterium; assembly: GCA_946187365.1. Taxonomy (GTDB): domain Bacteria; phylum Bacteroidota; class Bacteroidia; order Bacteroidales; family UBA932; genus Egerieousia. The sequence continues at coordinate 2,050 of CAMHRD010000128.1, read as the reverse complement.
AGCATCAACTCCTTACGGCCGTAGTAGTACCAGCTCTCCGCCGTAGCCACATCTTCAACCTTGTAGTTCTCCCAGAGGCCGTTGCTGTCTCTGAAGGTGCTTATGCCGCTCTCTGCGCTTATGCCCGCACCGCTTAATACCGCTATTTTCTTTCTCTCTGCCATAACAATCTGTTAATCATCATTAAAGAAGTAGTTCTCAAACCAGAGTTTGAGCAGGGTATCGTTAAATTCTATTGTATTTTTTGAGACGAATGTCACAATCTCCTTCTTGGTAAGAGCCTCCTTGAGCCTGTTTACGTTGGCTGAGGAGTTGAGGTGATACTTCTCCAAAACCTCTGTCTTACTGAACTTTCTCTCACCGTTGAGTATAGCCCTGATAAGCTGAAGCTGGTGAGTGCTCAAATCATAAATGGTATTGTGAAGTTCGTAGTCATGAATGTTCAGCAGGTGTGAGATGCCTTCGTTTACAATCTCCGGCGTAAGCTCCTCTTTTGTCATCAGATAACAGATCTCCGCCAGGTGCTGAACGTACCACGGGTCTCCTCCCACGGCGTCATAGATGGTGCAAGCCTCTTTGGCTGAGGCCTTTTTGCCGCTCTTTTCAAAACGGTTGCAGATATACTCGGCAAAGACCTTCCTGTTTACAGGCTTTAAAGGTATCTCAGTCACCAGGTTGCGGAAGAAGTTCATCTGGTTGAAGATGGAATCCATTGCGTTGCGCTTGTCTCCCACAATTATGCAGGAGACCTGTTTAGACTCAGAGAAGGCGGTCTCCAAAAGTGAGAGCACCTTCATTGGCTTGTCAAAGAGCAGAAGATCCTGGAACTGCTGGAAATAGATATAGAGGTGCACCTTCTTAAGCTGTGCCACAGCCTGAGGGTAGTTGAGCAGCGTTTTTATCTGCCTCTCCGTAAGGTCATTACGGGTATCCATCGTGAGTGGAATACCCTTTAAACAGGTAGATACAGCGCGGTTTTTCTCCTCCTCCGTCTCAAAAAGGGTGTTGGTGACGTGCTTGGCCAGGCGTTTTAAGAGCTTGTCTATATGCCTGATATTGAAGATATCTATATCACAGATGGCAATGTTCTCCCCTCTAAGGTCCATCTGAGAGAGGGCGTTAAAGACCAGAGATCTCTTGCCTATCTTTGGCGGACCGTAGATTACAACACTTTTATGCCTGGAAATCAAATCCTTTAGGCGTGAGACTTCCTTCTCACGCCCTATGAACTGATCCCCCGTCACAATGTTGTTGAACTCAAAAGGTGAAATTGAATCCATACTTTTTGGGGCATTGGCTAGCAAATTTACTGAAAAATTTTGCTTTTTTCAATAAATGCGTTACTTTTGCACTCCTAACACGAAAAAGATAGTGGAGCTTTTTATAAGAGTCTGTAAATCAGGCCGCTTGCTATCAAAACTTAAAAGTTTTTGCTAATATGTACGCAATTGTAGACATTGCAGGTCAGCAGTTTAAGGTTGAGGCCGGTAAGAAAATCTATGTTCACCGTCTTTCAGACGAGGTAGGTTCTACCGTTACCTTTGATAAAGTTCTGTTGACAGACAACGACGGAGCGGTTACAGTCGGGACTCCGTATGTTGCAGGTGCAGCCGTAAAGGCAAAGGTACTTGAGCACCTGAAAGGAAACAAGGTTATCGTATTCAAGAAGATTGCCCACAAGGGTTTTGACAAGAAGAACGGTCACCGTCAGTATTTAACCAGACTGGAAATTGAATCAATAGCTTAAAGTAAAAAGTTATGGCACACAAAAAAGGTGTAGGTAGTTCTAAGAACGGCCGTGAATCACAGAGCAAAAGACTTGGCCTCAAGATATTTGGCGGCCAGGAGTGCAAAGCCGGTAACATTCTGGTTCGCCAGAGAGGTACCGTTCACTATCCGGGCAAGAACGTAGGCATGGGTAAAGACCATACTCTTTTTGCTTTGACGGATGGAATCGTTACCTTCAAGGTTAAGGCTGAAGGTAAGTCCTATGTATCGGTACTCCCTAAGGAAGAGGCAAAGAGCTAATCTCAAGGCTTACCGTTACGTT
>CAMHRD010000127.1 GCA_946187365.1 uncultured Bacteroidales bacterium | reverse complement strand
CGTCAGCAACAAATATTCAATTACATCATCATACCGCCGCATACCTGGATAACCTGGCCGGAAACATAAGAAGACATATCACTTGCAAGGAAGAGACAAACGTTTGCAATATCCTCCGGAGTACCGCCTCTGCGGAGCGGAATCTTCTTGTACCAATCCTGCTTAACCTCCTCCGGAAGCTGTGCTGTCATCTCTGTAATAATGAAGCCCGGAGCAACTGCGTTGGCGCGGATGCCTCTTCTTCCCATCTCCTGAGCAATACTCTTTGCAAGACCAATCATACCGGCCTTGGAAGCGGAGTAGTTGCACTGGCTTGCGTTTCCGTGAACTCCTACTACGGAACTCATATTGATGATGGAACCGCCTTTCTGGCTCATCATCACCGGAGTGCAGGCGTGGATAAAGTTGAATGCACTCTTAAGGTTAACAGCCAAAACAGCATCCCACTGCTGCTCTGTCATCTTAATCATAAGACCGTCTTTTGTAATACCGGCGTTGTTAACCAGAACGTCTATTCTGCCCATCTCTTTAACAATCTGAGCAACAGCGTCATGAGCCTGGTTAAAATCTGCTGCGTTGGAAGCTATTGCCATAACCTTTACACCGTATGACTCAAGCTCTTTCTTAGTCTGCTCTCCAATCTCATCAATTACGAGATCTGTGAAGGCAATATTTGCACCCTCACTTGCAAACTTAATGGCAACTGCCTTGCCAATTCCTCTGGCTGCACCGGTAATAAGAGCAACCTTTCCTTCTAGTAATTTCATAATGTATGCGTTTTTAATTGTTTACACGTTTATGCAAGAGTGGCCGTGAGGTCATAACTGCTTGCTGATATTATCCTAACGGCCGCAAATTTACCAATTAATCTGCGGGCGTCAAAGTCTGGCTTGTTACTCTGCGGGGTGAGGTCTATGATTATCTGGCCGTCCACCTCCGGGCTCTCTCTCTGGCTGCGGGCCAGAAGACAGCCCTCTCTGTACTCATCTATAATCACCTTTTCAACTCCGCCAACTCTCTTTCTGTTGTTCTCTAAAGAGATGGTACTCTGGAGTTTCATGAGGGCATTATAGCGTGCTTTTTTCTCCTTTGGAGTTACGGAGTCCGGGTAGTTCTTTGCATCAAAGGTCCCCTCCTCCTCTGAGTAAGTGAAGGCACCCAGCATCTCAAAGCGGTTCTTTTTTATGAATTTAAGCAGTTGCTCAAACTCACGTTTTGTTTCCCCGGGATGGCCCACCATCATTGTAGTTCTGAGGGCAACACCCTTAACGGTGTTACGGAGGTCATCTATAAGGGCCTGAGTCTTAGCAAAGTCCACGCCCCTTCTCATTGTTTTGAGAACCTTGGTTGAGCAGTGCTGAAGCGGAATGTCCAAATACTTGCAGACCTTTGGATTCTCTGCCATAACCTTGAGCACATCTCTTGGGAACTGGGCAGGATAACTGTAATGGATTCTTATCCACTCAATTCCCTTTACGCGGCTGAGTTTTTCAATTAGCTGAGCCAGCGCTCTCTTTTTGTAAAGATCTAAACCGTAGTAAGTTGTATCCTGAGCTATGAGGATGAGTTCACGCACTCCCTGCTTTGCAAGGTTGCGAGCCTCCTTCTCCAGTGCGGTCATTGGAACGGAGCGGAACCTGCCTTTAATGAGAGGGATAGCGCAGTAAGAACATTTGCGGTTACACCCCTCAGCAATCTTAAGATATGCGTAGTGAGAAGGTGTTGTAAGAAGGCGTTTTGCGTTGTCTGCCTTAGATGGGAGTCCCAGGTATGCTGCAACTTTATCCCACTCAAAGGAGCCGAACATGGCATCTACCTCAGGCAGAGCGGTGGTGAGTTCCTTTCTGTATCTTTCAGAAAGGCAGCCGCATACAATAATCCTTCCTGCATAACCGCGGTTCTTGGCCTCCACCGCCTTAAGAATCTCATCTATAGATTCCGTCTTGGCATCCTGAATAAAACCACAGGTATTTATGATTACGGCACCAGGGCGGGAGGTTTTATAATCTGCCTCTTCCGGAATAATCTCCACCCCGCCCTCTTTTATGCGGGAGAGGAGTTTTTCCGAATCTACCCTGTTTTTTGAGCAGCCCATTGTTATGAGCTGCACGCTTTTAATCTTAGATAAACCTGTGATTTCCAGCATAATTAAACCACCTTTCTTGGAACCTGAGTCTTAGATGGAGCGGCGCTCTTTGCGCTTACCTTTGCACCCTTCTGCTTGGAAGCCTCTTTAGCCTGCTTTGCAGCAGCTGTCTTTGCACTCTCCTCTTTCTCACCTGCTTTGGCAGCCTCTGCATCCTCCTCGTTTACAAAGTCCAAGGATGCATACTCCTTAAGGCAGTTGTACCACTCAACAACCTTCTTCATGTGAGAAGGATAGAAACGCTGAGGGTCATAATCTGGGAAAGCCTTGCCAAAGAACTCTTTAAGAGCCTCCGGAGAACTCTTTCCGCTAGGAGCTTTCTCATCTCCCAGAACCTTCTTCATTGCCTCAAAAAGGTCCTGAAGTCTTGCATCCTCGTTTGTTGTGAAGATGGATATGTCACTGAGGGCACTCATCTTAGCAGACGGGCCTGCACAAAATCTCTTCTTTGTAATCATAGACTCAAGGATAGCGCCTCTGGTTGCCTGAGCCACGTATGTGAAGAGTCCCTGCTCTCCACTAACCGTAAATACCTTTCCTAAATCTGTACTCATATTATTGATTTTTAAGTTATTATTATTTCATTCCACGTTCTTTCTTTATCTGTTCGTATGCCGCCTGTATCTTTTTGAATTTCTCTTCTGCGTTCTTTTTAACGTCTTCACCAAGGCTTTCTACCTTATCCGGGTGGAACTTTACAGCCAAACGGCGGTATGCCTTTCTAACTTCCTCATCCGTAGCGCTTTTATCTATCTCAAGAATCTTGTAAGGATCTACCGTAGCATCATACATACCAATCATACTCTGTGCATCCTGGTATGAGATGCCCAGGTATGTTGCAATTTTAAGCAACAGGTTCATCTCCTCTGAGGAGACCTCTCCGTCTGCTCTTGCAATGCCGGCAAGGTAGCCAAAGAGTTGGCGCCTCTGGGCAATAGGCATATTAACCTTTATCTGGGCGCAGGCTTCACCTATGTTTATGTCCTTGTCCAGCAAGGACTTAATAATCTGAAGGGCATCTGCAACGGCGTTCTCTCCAAAGTTTACCCTTATGAACTCCTTAACGTAGTTGAGTTCAGATTTGAGGACCTTGCCGTCTGCCTTCATTACGGCGGTGGAGAGAACGAGCATTGAGATTAAGAAGCTGTTTCTCTGCTCACTGTCAGAATAATTTCTATAGCCTGAGTAGTCTCCCTGGCCCAGACGCATGTTGTTTCTGCCGCCGTCAATTATGGAGCCAATGGCATAACCTACTATGCCGCCAATGTAACCTCCAACGGCCCAGCCAACTGCACCAAGTATCCATTTAAATGCTCCCATAATTTACTCTCTTATAACTATTTGCTTAAATCTGCAATTATCTTTTTAATCTCCTTTCCAACGTTGTTTCCATCTACGGAAACTATCTCATAATCTGCAAGAGGACGCCTCTGCTCATCGCTCCACTGGTTGGAGATTCTCTCCAGGGCTGCCTCTCTCGTGCAGTTATCTCTCTTTACAACTCTCTCAATTCTAACGGGCAGCGGGGCTGTTACCAGCAGGACCTTATCCATAAAGCCCTTAACGTAATCGCTTTCCAGTATTACCGCAGATTCAAAACCTACAATTGTTGTGTTGTTGTTTGTGGTTTTGTTGTTTGCTTGCCTTTTCTTCCAGGTTTGGAAGTCCTTCATTACAAAGGGGTAAACATATTCTCTTACGGCCTGCATAAGCTCCTCATCATTAAAGATTTTGGAGGCCATTATTTTAAAGTCCGGCTTGTGGGTCTCCTTGTTCTCTATCTCCGGGCCCAGGATCTTTTTTAGGCCGGTTAGGAGTCTTTTGTTCTCCGTGTAGAGTTCTTTGGTGCGGGAGTCTGAGTTATAGACCTTTACTCCCTCGCTCTCCAGGAAGGCGCTTATGTAACTCTTGCCTGAACCAATGCCGCCGGTTATTCCCAAAGTCTTAGTTTCCATTGTTCTCCTTTGTTGTAAGAATAACCCTGTCTACAAACTGCGGCTCAATTCTTATGTTGTAAATGGCTGCAGGAGCGTCCTTTATAAGGACCTTGCCCTTGGAGGAGGTTGCTCCCTGAGCCTGAGTGTAATCTACAGCCAGAATTATGTCTGCTGCGGTATACTCTCTTTTATCAAGATAATCCTGGCGGTAAGTGACTGTAACTTCAGAAGGTACAAGAACCATTCTCTCATCCTGCGGAACGTTCTCTGCGTGAAGGGGAACCGTCATGCTCTTTTCAAAGTAACGGCCAACTTTCTGCTGGTAAATAACCTCGTTGGTCTGGAAGGTAATGCCCGGAATCTCCACAAGGTTTACTGCTCCGTGCACGTCATTCTTAAGACCGTTC
>CAMHRD010000126.1 GCA_946187365.1 uncultured Bacteroidales bacterium | reverse complement strand
TCTTAATGGAGAAGGTTCTGATTGTGGTATCCATTTCATAGTAGGTTGTATCTTCCTGATACAGCGTGGATTTCATTGTTCCTGCCGCATTGGAGTTTACGAACTGTGCAGATGCAAAGTCTGGCAGCACCAGAAGCGCCGCTGCTAAAATGAATATGAACCTTATCTTTAAACTCACAATAAAATCTCTACAAATTGTGTTCCTTCATAGCCTTAAGGAAGTTCTCAAGCTGCTTTTCATCCTTGTAACGGATAACGACCTCTCCGCCCTTCTCTTTAGGCTTAATTTTAACCTGATCCTTAAAGTATCTTCCCAGAATTGATACAACCTTCTGTGCAGATTCTGAGCCTGTTGCAACTTTCTTTGGAGCCGGTGACTTAGGAACGTCTCCCTTCTGTGCAATCTTCTCTGCCTCTCTTACAGAGATGCCCTCCTCTATAATCTTCTTTGTCAGAGCGAGTTGTGACTTCTCCTTGGTAAGGGAGAGGATGGCTTTTGCATGACCCATCGTGATTTTTCCCTCCTTAAGAGCCATCTGAATCTCCGGAGGGAGTTTGAGCAGACGGAGGTAGTTTGCAATGGTTGCTCTGTTTTTTCCAACCCTTGGAGAGAGCTGTTCCTGAGTGAGATTGCACTCCTCGATGAGTCTTTGGAAACTGATGGCGATATCTACCGGATCCAGATCCTCTCTCTGTATGTTCTCCACAAGCGCCATCTCCAGCAGCGCAACCTCCTCTGCATCTTTTACATAGACCGGTATGCTCTTTAATCCCGCCATTTTGCTGGCGCGGAACCTTCTCTCTCCGGATATGATTTGGTATCTCCCGACAGATATCTTCTTTACCGTAATAGGCTGAATCACACCCATCTGCTTGATGCTCTCAGAGAGCTCCTGCAGCTTGGCCTCATCAAAGGCGCTGCGGGGCTGGTAAGGGTTAGGAACTATCGCGGAGAGTTCCAACTCCTTAATGGAGGTAAGAGGAGAAACCGGTACTCTCTCCTGATTTATAGTAGATTGGGTTGCATTGGGGAGGAGAGATTCCAACCCTCTTCCCAGTCCCTTGGAAAAATTCTTCTTTGAGGACATAGACTACAGGTTTTTAGCTATAACCTCCTTTGCGAGGTTGAGGTAATTGTTTGATCCGTTGCTGAGAGCGTCATACAGGATGACCGGTTTTCCGTGGCTCGGAGCCTCTGAAAGACGGACGTTTCTGTTAATGATGGTCTCAAACACCATATTGCCAAAGTGGAGGCGGACATCCTCCGCAACCTGATTTGCCAGGCGCAGACGGGAGTCGAACATAGTGAGCAAAAAGCCCTCAATTGTAAGATCCGGGTTCAACTCTCCCTGTATCAACTTAATGTTGTTGAGGAGTTTGCCCAAACCTTCAAGAGCAAAGAACTCGCTCTGGATTGGGATGATTACGGAATCTGCAGCCACCAAAGCGTTAATGGTAACGGTTGCCAGTGACGGTGCACAATCTATGATTATGTAGTCAAACTTGTCTCTTACAGAGGCCAGCCCCTTCTTCATTGCGTTGGCCCTCTCCTCTACGTCATCTATGTTCTCCACCAACTCTATCTCCGCTCCAGCCAGATTGATATGAGAGGGAGCCACATAGAGGTTCTTAATCTCAGTCTCCAAAAGTATATCCTCAATCTTTCTGGTTCCTATAAGGACTTCATAGATGGTCTTCTTATCTGTGGAGTTGGGGTTGAAGTTCAAACCTGATGTTGCATTGGCCTGAGGGTCAGCATCAATAAGCAGGGTCTTTTTCTCCAGCACGGCCAGGGATGCAGCAAGGTTGATGGCAGTGGTTGTCTTGCCCACGCCACCCTTCTGATTAGCTATTGCAATAACTTTTCCCATATAAAAATGCTTAACGTACAAAAATAACAAAAAAATCGGCACTGAATAAAGACTCCTTAATTTATTATCTTTGTCTTCAGAAACCACATTGTATGACAACAGAAAAATGGATGGTGATAGTAAACCCCAAGGCGGGAAGCGGGCGCGGTCTTAAGGACTGGCCCATTATCTCCAACCAGATGTATAACAGCGGTTTGAGATTTACCTGCGTATTCACCGAACATAAATTCCACGCCATAGAACTTACTGTAAAAGCCATAAATGACGGGTTCCGTCACATTGTGGCAGTAGGGGGAGACGGCACCATTCACGAGGTGGTTAACGGCATCTTCATCCAAAAAGAGGTTCCAACTACAGATATCTACCTGGCGGTGATTCCTGCCGGTACCGGTAATGACTGGATTCGTATGTACGGCATCTCCTCCACATACTCAGAGGCGGTGGATGCGCTGGTTCAGAAGAGGACCGTTCTGCAGGATGTGGGCAAGGTGGAGTTCTTTGAGACCAGGGTTCCTCATGTACGCTATATGGCAAATGTGGCCGGACTTGGTTTTGATGCGGTGGTCAACCTAAAGTACAACAACCTCAAAGACCAGGGCAAATACGGCAAGAGCCTCTATCTGAGAAGTACTCTGAACACATTCCTAAAGTACACCTCCAAACATTTTGACATTAAAGTAGATGGAGAGCCTTTCTACAACGGAATGGTCTTTTCCGGAGCCGTTGGTATTGGAAAGTATAACGGAGGCGGTATGCAGCAGACACCAAACGCCGCTGTAGATGACGGTCTTATGGACCTAACCATCATAACCCATATGAGTAAGTTCAAAGTCCTCAGAAAATTCAAAATGCTCTTTACAGGCAAGATCTACTCACTTCCGAGTGTTCTCTTCCGCCAGTGCAAGACCATAGAGATAAACACCACTCCGGAAACCCGTATAGAGATAGACGGTGAGGCGGTTGGTACCTCCCCATTCCGTTTTGAGCTCGTTCCCCGCAGCATCCGAGTAGTCGTCGGCCACTCCTACAAGGAATAACAGACCAAAACATCTCCCCCGCTTTTCTAGATTCAAACCCTCAATCCTGTCACCAACTTCATAAGTGGTAAACCCCAGAGATGTCTTAAAATCTTACGCAGAAGAAGGTTCTGACTGTCCAGTCATCCGAGAAGACGTAATAACTCTTTTTCTTACCAACTCTGAAGTTGTTATAGAGTCCGGCAATTCCCACCTGGAATCTGTCATGCGCCCAACGGTAAGAGAGAGAGCCTCTTAAGACATAGTTGTACGTTACACGTGTCTTGTTCCCAAACACCTTATCCATTTTATCATCCCAGTCCTTTGCGTATGAGCCGTGCTTGTCCGTAATAAGGAGCATAGGCAGAACGGAGGAGTGGAAGAGAAGTTTTGGCGTGACAACCCAGTTGTAAGCGTAGCCCAAGCCAAGAGATAACTGCCTGGATCTTACGCTATTAAGCTGAGCCATAAGAGAGAGGACTTCATCATCAAAACTTAGCCTCTGCTGATGTATGGTTACTCCGGCAAAGAAGCTTCCCGCACTCTTCTTTTGGTAAGTGTTGTAAGTCAATGCGGAGGAGTACGAGAAAGTCTTGGTATTGAAGAGATAGTAAGCATTCAGAATGAAAGAGGTCACCTTGGCGGCTCCGGAATTAATCTTCATGGTATCGTCCGGAATCAATCCCTCCTTATAGAGTTCATCCAGAATTCCTGCATGGATTGTTCCGTGTATCATATTGGTTTTGTGATACCTTAGCTCCATTCCAACAGGAGATGAGTAGGTAGAAAACGAGAGGTCCTTACTGTATCCCTTCTGGGTGTCCCAGGAGTATGAGAATCCGTAACCCCTGTAATAGGCGCCAATGGCCATCTGTTTCTGATGGTCCGTATCTATCTTAATGTCAACCCTTCCAAAGAAATCTGGATCCAGATTACTTACTATGTTGAGGTTCATATCTGACAGATACCTGTTTAGAAAGATTGACCAGTGGTGTTTGTGAACACCTATGTAGTTGGTATCTACGCCGGAGGACTCCAAATGTGCAAGCATGTTGTCCACCTTGCCAAGGAAGTGCGAGAGTCCCTGTCCGTTAAGAGAGGCGGCTGTAAGCGAGATAACTATCAGGAAAAGAGAGAGTTTTTTGAACATCGTTTTCTAATTTGCTTTCAAAGATAGGTAAATCTCACCAAAAACCGCTAAATTTGTTAGACAGTAAAGATGATTTTTATGAGAAGAGTTTTTATCCTTTCAGTTGCGGCTCTTGCATTTACAGCCGTTGTTTCTACACAGACATCACTAAAAGCACAGCCTTATAAAGGCCCTCAAACCAGCAAAGTATATGCGGTCCCGGACCGCCAGCAGGTGGAGGAGAACTTCTCCCTTGTTCTTTCAGACTACTGCCCTTATCCTATAACCGATGCCAACCCGGCTTCCATTCCGGCTTTAACAAAAGCCCCTAAGGGATACAAACCTTTCTATATCAGCCATTACGGAAGACATGGCTCCCGATGGCTAATAAGTACCAGAACCTACACTGAACCTGTCTTCTTTCTGCAGAAGGCTAAGGAAGCAGGTGTGCTAACCCCTCAGGGAGAGGAGGTTTTAAAGAAACTGGAGGTTGTGGAGGCTGCAGCCAGAGGACGTTACGGAGAACTCACACGCCTTGGTGCCCAGCAACATAGAGAGATTGCCGGAAGAATGTACAAGA
>CAMHRD010000125.1 GCA_946187365.1 uncultured Bacteroidales bacterium | reverse complement strand
AGAATACGAATGATGCTTTGCAAGTTGTTCCATCTGTGACAACCTTGTCCTTTGATGAGTTATCTGCCTTTATCACAGTCACTTTTGCAGTCTGTGCCATGGAAGGTACTGCAACTGCCGCCACCAGAAGCGCCGCCAATGCCGCCTTACATAATGTTCTGATAATCTGTTTCATATTGTTCCTTTTTTAATTTTCCTGTTCAGTATTTATCGCGATAAAAGTCTTTACTTTTTTAAGTCCCTCCATCTTCCTCTCATAGTACTCTTTGATGATCTTCTGCTTCTCCTTTTTGCTCATCTCTTTAGGAAGCTGAAGGTTCAAAGGGATTGTGTCTGAGGCAACTATGCTCTCTATGGAGTACTTTACATCCTCTCTGTCAAACTCTCCCATCTGTAAAATCTGGTCTGCCAACTCCTCCGCATACTTCTCCATCTCAAGCATATATCTGTTCTCCATCCTCCTGGTAGAGTCTGTAACGGAAGGATCTTTTATAAGCAGGAATGCTATGGCAACCGCACACAGACCTCCGGCAATGGAGAGTGAAAGCCCTCTTCCGGTATATAGGTTTGAAGACCAGTCAATTATCCTCTTCCACAGGCTCTTCTTAGCCTCCTTCTCCTTAAGACGGGCAAGGAATCTCTCTTTATGCCCCGCCGGCATGCTTCCTTCATCCAAAAGCTCTCTGTTTCTGAAGATTATATCTTCCAGGTTATCTCTATTCATAATATATTCCCTCCTTTTTTAAGAGTTGGGCAAGGTGCTGCCTGCCCCTCATATATTTACTTCTAATTGAACTCTCCTTGTCTCCGGTAATCTGTGCAATCTCCTCATAGTCATACCCCTCAATCAGTTTTAAAGATACCGTTGTACGGCAACTGTTGGGAAGGGATGAAATAAGCCTTATAACCGCCTGAATTATAGGTGTCTCCTCCGCTCTCTCCGCCCCCGTATAGAGCTCAGGCTCTGATTTATCTGCCAGGAATGAGATCTCCTGGTCGTAGGCGCTCTTTCTCTCCCTCCTTCTCAGAATATCCAGACATTTTCTTACGCAAACTCTTCTCAGCCAGCCTCCTATATTCTCTATCTCCTCCGTTTCAGCCTTGTCATAATACTTGAGTATGCTCTCCTGCATGGCATCTTCAGCCTCCGCAGAGTTACCCAGCAGACGGAGGGCCGTAAAGTAGAGCCCTCTGGAAAAGCTGTCGTAAATCTCCTCTATGTCTATGGATTTTCTCTTCATTCCACCAATATGACGTGCCCCTTAAAAGAATGTTGCAACTTTTTTCCAAAAAAAGTAAATTTGTCTGAGATAGACAATAAGAAATCAAAATTCAGATACTATGAACAATTCAATTTTCAGCTTTCCGTTACCGGCTAACGAACCCGTAAAAGGTTATCTTGCAGGCAGTCCGGAACGCATTGCAATAGATGCGGAACTTAAAAGACAGAGCAAAACCGTTGTAGAGATTCCTCTTATCATAGGGGGTAAGGAGGTTCGTACCGGCAACATAGGCAAAGTTGTTGAGCCTCACAATCATAAACACGTTCTGGCAACCTATCATAAGGCCGGAGAAAAAGAGGTTCAGATGGCAGTAGATGCTGCAATGAAGGCACATAAGGCCTGGGGAGAGACTCCTTGGAGAACAAGAGCAGCCATCCTCCTCAAAGCTGCAGATTTAATTGCCGGAAAATACAGGGCTTTGATCAATGCCGCATGTATGCTTGGCCAGAGCAAGAATATGTTCCAGGCAGAGATTGACTCCGCCTGCGAGCTCATAGACTTCCTCCGTTACAACGCAGCATACGCTTCAGAGATTTACGCAATGCAGCCAAAGTGTGCTCCGGGTCAGATTAACTCAATGGAGTACAGACCTTTGGAGGGCTTCATTCTGGCTGTTACTCCGTTCAACTTCACCTCAATTGCATCCAACCTCAACATGACTCCGGTATTGATGGGTAACACAACCGTCTGGAAACCGTCTACCACCGCTCTGCTCTCCAACTACTATGTAATGAAGGTATTTATGGAGGCAGGTCTTCCTGCCGGAGTTGTAAACTTCCTGCCGGGTCCTGGTGCTGTAATTGGCAAAGTTGCACTGGCTTCTCCAGATTTGGGAGGTATTCACTTTACCGGTTCAAGTGCCACATTCTACGGACTTTGGAAGAGCGTAGGAATGAATATAGACAAGTACAAGACCTTCCCTCGTCTGGTTGGAGAGACCGGAGGAAAAGACTTCATATTCGTACACCCGAGTGCAGATCCTGAGGCTGTTGCAAACGCAGCATTCTGCGGAGCCTTTGAGTTTGCAGGTCAGAAATGTTCTGCAGCCAGCCGTATGTACTGTCCTAAGTCTCTGTGGGCTAAGGTGCTCAAGGGAATGAAAGAGAGATGCGCTGCAGTTAAGATGGGAGACGTAATGGATCCTGAGAACTTTGTAAACGCAGTTATTGACGAGCCTTCATTTGACAACATTGCAAAGGCTATAGCATACGCAAAGAGATCAAAGGATGCAGAGATAGTGATTGGCGGAACCTGTGACAAGAGCGTAGGTTACTTCATCCAGCCAACGGTTATCCTTGCTAAAAAGCCTGATTTCAAGACAATGGCAGAGGAACTCTTTGGTCCGGTACTCACCGTTTACGTATATGAAGACAAGAACCTTGAGAAGGCAATAGAGCTCTGCAACACAACCTCTCCTTACGGCCTCACAGGCTCAGTATTCGGACAGGACAGAATTGCTTGTGACGATATCTGCAACAAGCTCAGATACAGCGCAGGAAACTTCTACATCAATGACAAGCCAACCGGAGCGGTAGTAGGTTTGCAACCGTTCGGAGGTTCAAGAGCATCCGGAACCAATGACAAGGCCGGCAGCTCATTCAACCTTATGAGATGGGTAACATCCCGCGCAATCAAGGAGACCCTGGTATCTCCTACATCATGGAAATACAGCTATATGAAATAATTACAACTATGGCAAAGTCAGTACATCAGCTTCACATGGAAGCAATGGTTGTGGACACACACTGTGACACACCTCTAAGAATTGATGAAGAACATGCAGACCTCGGAAAAAGAAGTGACGAGGGACACAATGATTTCATAAGAATGAAGGAGGGCGGTCTGGACCTCTCCTTCTATGCAATCTTCACCCGCACACGCCTCACTCCGGACCAGGCTACCGTTCAGGCAGTCAGACTCATAGGAGAGACAAAGGATATGATTGCAGCCAACAGAGACAAAGTGGAACTGGCATACTCCGTACGTCACGCCCGTGAGATTAAAAAGAGCGGAAGAGGAGCCATTATGCTGGGTATGGAGAACGGTGCTCCAATCCAGAATGACATTGCACTTTTGAACGAGTTCTACAGAATGGGCGTAAGATATGTAACGCTCTGCCACTCAGCGCACAACCAGCTCTGTGACTCCTGCGCTCCAAAAGAGGCAAAGTGGCACGGACTCTCTCCGTTTGGAAAGAAGGTTGTTGAGCAGATGAACCGCCTGGGTATGATTGTAGACGTTTCACACCTCTCAGACGAATCATTCTATGACTGCCTCAAATACTCTAAGGCTCCGATAGTTGCAACACACTCCTGCTGCCGTGCAATGTGCAAGCATCCAAGAAACATGACAGACAAGATGATAAAGGATCTTGCAAAGGCTGGCGGTGTTATTCAGATTAATTTCTACCCAGCATTCCTCAGTGACGCATACGGCACAGACGCTTACTTTGACGCTGCAGACAGGTACGATGCAGCAATGAAGGCATACTGGAGAAGCGGCAAGAAGGGAAAGAAAGAGATTGCAGAGTTCAAGAGAATGACCCAGTACATTAAGAAGAACTTCCCGTCTCCTTCATACAAGCTTCTGGTAGACCACATTGAGCATGTAATCAACTTGGTAGGAATAGATTACGTAGGTCTGGGTTCAGACTATGACGGAATAGAGATGCCACCTATCGGGATGGAAGACGTAAGCAAGTTTGAGGTTATCACCAAAGAGCTCCGCCACCGCGGCTACTCAGATGACGAGATTAAGAAAGTCCTTGGTGAGAACTTCCTCCGCGCCTTCAGCCAGGTTGAAGACCTTGCAATGACTATTTAGTTTTGACGTCCTTGACCAGCTGTACTACCACTACACCGGTAACGGTAAGGGCTATGCCTATGAACTTTAGGGTGGTGAAACTCTCCTGGCCCGGGAAAAGGAAATAGGCAACTGCCGCAGAAACCAGAGGAATTAAAGCGGAAAAGATATTGACCCTTGTAACTCCCAGTTTTCCCGTGCAGTATGCCCACAGTCCAAAGCAGATGCAGGAGCAAAGCAGAGCCAGAGCAAATATCTTGGATTGAACTCCCATTGTAAAGTACTCAGGAGTAAGGCCTTTGAGTCCAAAAATCAAAAACAGAGGCAGGAACAACAGGGCTCCAAATGTAAACTGATAGGTTACAATGGTAAACGGGCTGTATTTTTGGCACATCTTCTTGGTGGTGTAACCGTATATCAACGCACCTCCAACCGCAAAAAGAAAGAGCAAAAGAATCCCTTTCAGAGGGGATGTACCCATTCCGCCCTTATTCATAAAGAAGAAGATTATTCCGTAAACGGGTGAAAACCAAGTTAAGAACGGAATA
>CAMHRD010000124.1 GCA_946187365.1 uncultured Bacteroidales bacterium | reverse complement strand
GGAGTGGTGGATGGTAGGCATCTCATCGTGAGTGTCTATGTAGGTATCTCCTATTCCGGGGTAGTGTTTGCCGCAGCCGAATGTCCCCTCCTCCTTCATTCCTTTAAGGTAGGCGGAGGCCAGAGTTGCAACCCACTTAGGATCACTGCCAAAAGAACGGGGAGCAATGGCTGTCTTCTGCTTGTTTTGCCTTACGATATCGTTATCCGGACTTACATCCACAACCGGAGCAAAGTTCACTGCAATTCCCAGATCCTTAAGCTCTTTACCAATGTTGCGCCCCATCCGGTAAACAAACTTCTCCGCATTGGGAAGCTTGGATAGCTGCTCCTGTTTGGGATAACGTAAGTACTCCTCAAAACGCATAGCCGCACCCCACTCCGCATCTATGGTAACAAGCATAGGAACCTTGGATTTGCTCTGAAGAGCGTTCATCCTTCCAACTATATCATAGACGGAACCATCCATAACAATAATGCCTCCCGCACCGTATTCAGTTACAAGAGAGTCTTCAAAAGCGGAGCGTTTCTCATCAGGCTTTGGATAGGTATCAAAAATGAAGAGCTGCGCGACCTTCTCTCTTATAGAGAGTTGGTTCATCAGCTGCTCTATCCTCTCCTCTCTTTCCTTCTCCTTTTTGCTTTGGGCAAAAGCGGAAAATGAGAGAAGCAGCAGTAAGGCTATGAGGGTTATCTTTTTCATCATCAGTAAGAAAGAAGGGTAATGACTCCGTCCATTGTGCTTACAAGAAGCTGATGTTCACCCACAGGGAGAATGTAGTTTACAAGAGCCTTGGATACCTCGTGCTGCCACTCCACCGCTCCGTCAGATACTCTGAGAGCAAATATGCAGCCGCGGCTGGTAGCAATAAATACCAGTCCTTTATTATCCTTACCGCCTGTAGGTGTGGCAATTATAGGGGTTGGTCCAATCTCGTAGCCATACTCGGTTATGGTCTGCCAGGTCTTAACATCCTGAGCGTTGAGTTGCGCTCCCTCTTGGGCAGAGGCAAAAATCTTATCCAACGAGTATGCTCTTACGGTATCCTTCATGTTCTTTATGTAGTACTCTTCTCCGTTTGGAGAGAGACCTATTGCCTCTCTTCCGCCGTAAACCTTTGCAATCTGCTTGCCGGTTTTAGCTTCCAACACATAGCTGCATCTATCTGGGATAGAAATCATTATGCAGCCCTTGGATTTAACGGGCCATACCTGAGCAGGAGAATAGTTGCGTACCTTAACTTTGGTCATCCACTCCCACTGGAGTTTGCCGTCTTTAGGATTGAAGGAGTAAAGGGTATTGCCCCAGTCTCCAATAACCACCTGCTGCTTATCTACATACGGACGGCTTACAACAAAGCTCTTCATCTTGTCATAACTCCACTTGAGTTTACCGCTCTTAAGATCAAGAGCGCGGAGGATATTATCTGACGCACCAATGTAAACCACTCCGTTATAGATATTTGCAGTGCCAAGTACAGATTTGTTGCAGGTGTATTTCCATCTCAACGAACCATCTTTAGGATTAAGACAGTAGATGTTGTTGTCTGAACTACCCACAACAACATAATCTCCGCTTACGGCAGGAGTTGAGAAGGTTTTGCCCTCTGTCTTAAAACACCAGAGTTTATCTCCTGTGGTTGCATCCAATCCGTAAATCATCCCCGCCTCATCTGCAAAAATCACAATATCACCCTTTTGCACAGCACCGGCTACGGACGGTATTGCGTTCACACCCTCCTTTGGCATAACCATCTTCCCTTTTCTCCAGATGGCTGCACCTGAGCCAACATCTGCGTTGTTCTCATATCTCCACACCTCTTTAACCATAGGGAAACGGAGGTTGTAGTCATTGACCGGCTGAGGGTACTCTACGTTATCCGGATAGGCGGCACCCTGGCTCATACGCACTGTGTACCAGATCTTTCCAGGCTCCTTCTTTCCAACAATCTTATCCTGGAAAGTGATTACTGAGCCCTTGATTGTAGCAATCACATAACCTATATCTCCCTTAGATGTTGCTAGGGTGGAACGGACAATCACACCCGGAACTCCGTCATAAACCATTGCGCGGTCCTGATGCCAGTGACCGGAAAATACAAGTTGTATGTTCTTACTCTTTATGGTGTTTAGAACGTCATCATATTTAATAAGAGAAGAGTCTAACGGATAGTGAGTTACAAAAAAGAGAGGCTTATCATCCGGAAGGCTTTTCACCTCATCCTTGAGCCACAGCATACTCTCTCTTGGAACCAAAGCGGGAGCCATTCTTATGTTAGGGCCGCACGGAACTCCCAGGAACTTAAAGTTGCCTGCCTCAAACTCAAACCTCTCATAGCCGAATATCTTTGTAAATGAGTTGGTTCCGCTCTCACTCCAGGTGGCGTCATGGTTTCCCGGAATTATAAACCACGGAACTCTGAGGCCGTCAAATATCCTCTTTGCACAGGCAATCTCATCATCAGAACCAAAGTTTGCAATATCTCCGGTTATCATAACAAACTGAATCTCAGGGTTCTTGTTTATATCCTCCACGCAGGCCTCAGTCCCCTTTACGCTTGCGCTTCCAAGAGAAATGTGTACGTCACTCAGCACCGCAAACTTAAGAGAGCCGTCCGCCTTCTGAGGAATATAGGTTCCGCTGAAAGTTCCGTTTTCTACCTTCTGTGCATAAACAGAGATGGCAGATGCCATAAAGACAACTGCCACCAGTAACACGTTAAATCTTGCTCTTTTCATTCTATCTATTTAAGTATCAGATTATTTCTACATCGTTAGCCTTTATCCATCCCTGCCTTCCGTCCTCAATTTCTATCTTGTACCACTCACCCACATTCTCCAGTATCTTAACTTTTGTCCCCTCATGGAGGATGAAGATAGAGTTGCCTCCGGTTTGCGGAGCACTCTTTACGCTTCCAAGACTCTCAGTCACAACCGCAGATGAACTCTCCCTTGCATTGGATGCCAGCGCCAGAGAGAAGAGGAAACTTACCGCAGTAACAAAGAAGCAGACCAGAGAGAGTATGAAGAAGAGTTTTCTAATGCGGCTTCTTCTGGAGAAGAGGTATAGCAGCATCAGCATAAGTGCCAGAGCCAGAAGAACTAATGAAAGCACGGCCCAGCCGTCTGAAGAGATGGCGGAGCGTATGTTTTTAATCCAGGTCAAAATCACAAACTCAGGAACCGCATCTATCTTGTCCAGGGTCTGAAGGCGTGCCAGTTGAAGGTTGTTCTGTGCATCCTTGTTAGACGGGTCCAACTTCAAAGCCCTCTCATAATAGAGAACCGCCTTACCTATCTTATTGGCTCTGTAATAAGTATTTCCAAGGTTGTAAAACAACTCGGGAGAGACCTGTCCGCTCTTCTCAATTGAGAGATAAGCCTCTGCAGCCTCATCATATTTTCCAGCGGAATATGCCTCAACTGCATTGTTCCAAAGAGATGCAACAGTTGTCTGCTGCGCAAAAGCGGAGAGGGAAACAAGCAGAACCAAAAGTGTATATAGAGTCTTTTTCATCGCGATAGTTTTCATTACAGTTTGTTTTCCAGCTCGGAGATAAGGGCTACAGCCTTTTTGTACTGTGCATCCATTGCACCCGCCGCTCCCTCAGGGGAATAGCGCACCATCTCGCAGTCATCCAGCAGTGAGATGAGCAAGGCTACCTGCTCCGTTGGAACGTTCCTTCCAATCAGCGTCTCCTCAATTACATCTCTCTGGAGTTCAGACCTTTGAATGGAGAGTTTATCTGAGGTGTAACCCAGCAGAGCCTTGTGCAGTTCCTCATAGAACTCCTGTACTTTGTTCTGAGTGAGGTAGTTCTGGGCCTTCTTAAGACGTGTGCGGGCCACCTTGTTGGCCTTGCGGTTACGGGTGCGCATCACATCCTTTGCCAGAGCAATGCGGCTGTTTGCAAGTTTCTTAATTCCAAAGAAGCCTGCAACAAGCAGTGCTGCAATAAGATAGAACGGCCAGTTGAGAACGGCGAAACGTCCCGCCTTCTTGAATGAAGGCATAGCCGTCTTTATATATCTGATATCCTCTCCAAGGTTGCCCACGCTCTTCTGAGCGGCAGGAATGAAGGTTGCTCCGTTAGGGTTAGCACTCCCCTTAGCAACCTTAACCTCAATAGGTTCCGTATGCAAAGTGATATATCTTCTCTGATTCAGATCAAAGTATGAGTACTCAATAGAAGGAATGGTGTAGGTACCGTCCGCTCTTGGAATGAATGGATACTCGTAAACCTTCTTGCCAACCGCACCCTCTGCAGTGTTGTTGAAGTTGTTGGTACTCTTGGCATCATACTTTTCAAAGTCCTGAGGGAGTTCAACCTTTGGAGCCTCAATCAGATTCAAGTTGCCTGAGCCTGAGAGCTCTACAATGAGAGATGCCGCCTCGTTAGATTTAAGACTGTCCTTGGTAAGACGGGCCGTCATTGAGAGTTTTCCAACTCCGCCGCCAAAACTTTCAGGTGCTCCGCCCGGGAGTTCACTCACGTGAATAACGTGCTTTCCTGTGCTGAGTTTCTTCTTTACAACATCGTATGTATCATTGTCAAAGAAGTCATCAAAGATGCTGCGGCTGCGGGCTCTCTTTGTAACAACCTGTACCTGGCAGACCATCTCGCAAGGATCTACGGTT
>CAMHRD010000123.1 GCA_946187365.1 uncultured Bacteroidales bacterium | reverse complement strand
AGTCTAACTCCGGAATGAACGCCGGATTGCTCCTATACTCCTTAAGTACAAAATGTTCCTGGCATCCCTGTCTGTACACGTTCCAGAACGCTTCTCTTGTAAGCATCTCAACTTCTTGCCAATCCCTTGGCTCCTCAACTCTTATTATCATTATCTCTGATGATTTTTAACAAATATAAAGATAATTCATATTGAAGTCGCAATTTGCGATTTCAAGTTTGATTTAGGTGTCTCTGAATTTAATGTAAGATTGCCATGCGGGTTGAAGGGATGTTGCATTATGGCCTTCATTGAAGAATTCCGGTTGGCAGTCATCTTTGAATGGGGACCAGTTACCGCAAATTATGCCATCCCTGGCAATTACAGGTTGGAATATACCGCTGTTGTTGTGGGCCTTATGTCTGAATTGAGGAGGTAGCACAACGTCTCTGCTCTTGTAACCTATTAAATACTCATCGTATTGAGGAATCAAGAGGTATTTACCTTTTCTGAAGCCCTTTGTCCTTACGTTTTCCGTAATATAGAAGTCTCTGCCATCCCAATGTTCTGTATGAATGGTACTTCCAAGAAGTTCTATACCTTTTCTGCAGTCACTTTTGTTTAAGCCGGACCACCATACAAAGTCTTCCAATGTGGCAGGCTGGTGACTCTGAAAATATTTGAGAGTAAGAGTTTTAAGATCTTTATCGCGATTGATTACCCTTGGTTTAGGACCTATTTTCTTTTCTGCAAGAGAGTAAGTAGCTTTAAGTGGCTGTAGATCACCGCTGCAAAGGGTACCTGAGAGTTCCGCCATGCGGATATGATATGAGAGACGGTGATCATCCATTGTAATCTTTTTAGCTGCCAACGCCTCTACAAAGTCCTCTTTTGTAGCACTTTTCATATCAGAGACAACCTGGACAAGAATAGCTCTTACTCTATTTAGCTCACTTTGGGGAATAGAGATTTTATTGCTGTGCATCCAGCCAGAAATCACAGAATCAGCTTTGGGAGCACATAAGTTCAAAAATGGCCAATAATCCTCAGCAGCAATAAGTTGCCAAGTACCTCTCATTAGATGAAGACGAATAATCTGTCCGCTGTCAAAGGCCTTCTTAAACGCTTTAGATGATGGCTTTTGCGTTCGCATCTCAACGGCCCACCTCATTAAACGGTACTCCTGAGCCTGCATTGCACCAAAATGACTCACCACCTCTACTGGGTTACTGAACTGAGGGGCGGTAAGTTGCTGGTTTAGAAGACGTATGGCTACCGGATTCATTTATCTTCTTTGGTAGTTACAAATGAGTGGAGTTTGAAGGAGATGTAGCCTTTGTTATCCAGGTAGTTGATGGCATCTTTTAGGAGGGTTTGCTTCTTGGATTCATCAATATCTGAATAGAAGAGAATCTCTATGAAGGACTCCAGGGCTTGTTCTGTCAGTTTCTCATTCTCAGCAAGATACAAGATAGGATTATCCTGTTTTAGAACCGTATCCAGGTCTATTGGGCAGTTTTCTTTGGTAAACTCACTCTTAACGTCCCCAATAGAGTAATTCGGTTTCTCCCCTTTCAGAAGGCCCAGCCTGCGTGCAATATGCGCAAGCATCTCCCCTATCTTGTCAATCTCTCTGAGAATAAAATCTTCCATAACTATTTAATATTGACCAGTGAGTATTTACGGGTGCCGAGGCCTATCTTTTCTGCATGCTCAATGGTATGGACACCGTGCTGCTGATCTATACGGTTGAGAAGGTCTGTTGGGTCATTGGTAGCGGTAACCTTCTGCTGGTTAATTATATCTACGCAAGCCTGATCAAGAGCAACAGGGTCTGTGGAGGCCAGAATGCCGTAATCTTCCAGTTTTACCGGCTCCGGATGGTCTACACAGTCACAATCTATAGACATGTTGTTCATTACTGAGATATAGATTATTCCGTTACGTCTCTGGAAATAGTTTACAACAGCCTGTGCCGCAGCTGCCATACTCTCCAGAAAACCGTCCTGATCTCCAATGAATTCCGGAGTCCAAAGTTTTTCCATATTGAGCTTTTCCATCAGGCCTGCAGAGTGGATGTAAGCCTTACCGTTGCTGCTGGCACAGCCAATGGAGAGGTTCTTAAGCGCTCCGCCGTAACCGCCCATCGGGTGACCTTTAAAGTGGTTGAGAGCAATCATAAAGTCATAGTTGGCAATATGCCCGCCCACAATGTCATACTTAATATGAATCTGATCCTTTACCGGAATGCGAATCTCATCATACTCATCCATAATATCTACAGGGAAGTACTTTGTAAAGCCGTGTCTTTCAATTACTTTCCAGTGGTTTTCAGAATTATTGCGGTCATCTTTCAAATCATCCGGACCACTGCTGTAAGCGGTGTTGCACTCCACAATGGTACCCTCCACCTCAAATATCAGATTCTTAATGAGTTCCGGCTTAAGGTAATTTGGATTGCTGCCCTCTCCCGTACTCATCTTCACCGCCACACGCCCTTTGGCTTCAACCCCCAAAGCCTTGTAAATTTTCACCAATGATTCTGGGGAAATCTCCCTTGTCAGATAGACCTTTGCATTTTCCGTTTTCATATTCTCGACAGTTTCCGTGTTATTTTTGCAGCCTGCCAGCACCACTGCGACAATCACTGCAATGAATGATAGTAATCTCATTTCTATGTTGTTATCTTATATATTTTTCCATCTGGCTGAGAAGGCTTGAGCCCTCTTTACTCATACTCAGATCAATCCAGTCATTGATATCCCATTTGAGCTGGCCGTAATCCATGTTCAGAACCACTTTCTTCTTAAACCCGCCAACCTTCTCTGCCAGAGTTAAAGTGGCTTCTGCCATATCTCCCGATAGGAGTTGTACCTTTATATCTTTCACCTCCACAGGGGTTTCCAGCCCTGCGGTCCAATGGTTGTCATCTACAAAGAAGCAATTCTCCGCAGATGTCTGCTTGCTGTCTTTGGCATTCACTTTCCCATAAACCTCATTCCAATAGGAGCTATAATACTGCTTGTCCAAATCAAAAGGACTCATAGTAGAACCCTCTGCAAAGGTTTTATTTACAGCATCAAAGTACTCTCTGATGCGTTTTTCTACAGCCTCTTCCGTCCACTCGCTTGCAGGTGCAGATATTATCTTCTGATCCTCATCAGGGTAGCCTTCAGGGTCTCCCTCATTGGCATAAGTCTCATCCCCTGAGTGGTCAAACTCGTGCTTTAGACCGTTCCATACAAAGTGATGGAAGCAGGCTCCGCCCTCTTTGTTAATCTCCTCAACAATAACTGTCTGGTCATAATTGTTGCCCAGATGATAGTCAAAGAAGGAGTTTTCCCACTTGCGTTTGATATCCTTATAAGGTGCGTCTTCCGGCGTAAGAGTCTTGCTCTCAGGGTCATAATCATAGAAACAGCAGAAAAGTTTGTGCTCCGGATTATTCTGCTCTACTCGTACTGCAAAGAGCGTATGACCGTTAGTGCGCTTATATGCACGTGCATCCAGTTGCTGCTCACCTGTATCTCCGTGGTTGTACCATGCGGTGCAGAAATCTTCATTATCTACAAAGACAGGGCTTTTGCCCTCATACCACTCCTCCATAAAGCTCTCCTTGCCATCTGCAACTGCAAATATTGAATCTGCAGCAGCCGTATGCCATACTTTGTTAAAGGCTTTAAGCAAGTCCATTACAGTGGCTTTGCCCTCTTCAACCTTGATATTTGTTTTACTCCATCCTTTTTCAATAGCAGCAACGCCCTTTTCCGGCTGATTGTTGCAAGAATAAAACATCAACAGCGCGGATATAATTAAAATACTCTTTTTCATAATGTTAGATAAGGTTGTTTAATCCTGTCCTTTCTCAGATTCTGCATACTTGATAGTGGCAACATTCAGCTCCTCCAGAAACGTGAGTTGAATCTCACTGTTATCCTCCGCCGGCTTGTACCAACTTTGTGAGCTGAAGTAGTCATTGAGTTCCTTAGACTGGAAACGGTAACCGTGACGGGCCAAAACCTCATTGCGCATATAGCGCAGCAACAACCTGTTATATTGCCTCAGAGTATAACGATCCAGCAGAATGGAAGATGCAAAGCTGAAGCGTCCAATCCTAGAGGAAGAATAGATGAGGTCCATACCCTTTTCATCTCCAATGCGTTTGAACCAGAAGCCTCCGTCCGGAAACGCCACCGGGCAGATATTGAGCCCCTTAAGGAACGGCATAATCTGGTATGTACCTCCGGCGAGTTCCGTATTGTTTTTCTCAATCTCTATAACATCCAATGCTATACCGTTGAAGGTAACCACTTTATAAGGAACCATCACACCGTTAATGCTCATCTGCTCCCACTGGATATCCACTTTGGTACCGCTCTTTTCCAGGGTATATTCTTCTCCATCACTCCCACCATGCGGTTATTCTTATCATAGAAACAGAAAACGTTGTAACCATCTTTATTCTGGTGTTTTACAGTGGTTCCCTCTTCATACTGCATCACATAGTCATTAGGAGTTTTATTTACTATATAGCAGCCGGACTGCCCTTCAACAGGGACCAGCGCAAACTCGTGCTCTTCCCCCTCTGCCATAGCATTCATAACCACCTTGCCGTCTGCCTGTTGAGTGGCTGTGTAGCAGAGACTTCCGTTATACCAGTTTCCGTTAAAATTCTGTG
>CAMHRD010000122.1 GCA_946187365.1 uncultured Bacteroidales bacterium | reverse complement strand
ATACAACTGAGAAACAGGTGATTGAAGCAATATGCTCAGATAATGAGGGGACTTTGGACTGGAAGTGGTTTACTTCATTAAACGGCCTGTATGAGGTTGAAGCATCCGGAAGAGTTATTGCAAAAAGAGCTGATGTGCTTACCCGTGAAGTAGTTAGCGGTGTGGCCGTTAATGATTCATCAGAGGCGTGGAGGCCGGAATATCCTGTAAGAGTAATCTCTGCAAAGAAGCGCAGAATAGATCCTCTTGTGGTGGGTGAGGGGAGAGTCTCCGTTGTTTCTTCATCCTTTGCTTCTGCTCTAAATGACTTTATGTCAGAGACTTTTAATGAGCATCTTAAGGGCTTTTCCACTCTTGGCGTATAATTCCTATATTTGTGTAGGTTAAACTTTTAGACAGATAACAATGTTAACTACCGGTTGGCTTGTACCGCTGCTTATCTTTATTGCAGCCATAGCGTTGATGATTTTTGCAATCTCTTACCTTAAGGTGCATCCATTCCTTTCAATTTTGGGAACGGCTCTGCTTCTGGCACTTGTGATGGGTATTCCTATTCTGAAAATTCCGGATGTGATAGGGAAGGGGTTCTCCTCCGTCTTTACCAGCATTGGACTTGTAATCATATTCGGAACGCTAATTGGGCTGGTTCTGGAGAAAAGCGGTGCCGCCTTACGTCTTGCGGAATCTATTCTTAAGGTGTTGGGTAAGAAGCATCCTCAACTTGCTATTATGCTGATAGGCTGGGTGGTATCTATACCGGTGTTCTGTGACAGCGGCTTTGTTATTGTAAACCCAATACGCAAATGGATGAGCCGCCAGAGCGGTGTCTCCTCCGTTACCATGACGGTTGCTCTTGCCTCCGGACTCTATGTGGCTCATGTCTTTATACCGCCTACACCGGGGCCTGTTGCCGCCGCTGGAATGGTGGGAATGGGAGATATGCTTCTTTACATCCTCATAGTTGGAACAATAGCCTCAATAATCCCTCTTACCGTTGCCTATATCTTTGCAAACAGAGTGGGCAAAAGAGTACATTCAACAGATGAAACTGAGGTGGAGGAACTCTCCAAAGTAATTGATACAAAGGATGCTCCCGGAACGTTCATCTCTTTTTTACCTATCCTTCTCCCGATAGTTTTAATGGCAGTTGGTTCCGTAGCCTCCATACTCAAGATGGAGGGAACGGTGGGTAATCTTCTCATCTTTTTAGGGAAACCGGTTATTGCACTTGCCGCCGGAGTTGTTGCAACTGCACCTTTGCTATCCTATATGAAGAGACACTCAAAGGATGAGAGCAACCGTCTTAACCCAATCACAGAGTGGGCTTTAAAGGTTGCCGGTCCAATAGTTTTCATAACAGCGGCAGGTGCCGTATTGGGACAGGTAATCTATGAGGCGGGATTCATAGATGTGATTAAACAGAATATCTCATCATTCCAGGGATTGGGAATTATCTTCCCGTTCATAATTGCAGCGGTGCTTAAGACTGCACAGGGTTCATCTACCGTGGCAATGACCACAACTGCAGGAATTATGGGACTTTACAGCTCATCTTCTTCACTGCTCTATACACTTGGAATGACTACTCCGCTGAGTGCGGCAATGGTGGTAGTTGCAATAGGTGCGGGAGCAATGACGGTATCTCATGCCAATGACAGTTACTTCTGGGTTGTTACCAAGATGGGAGGGCTCTCTGTAGAAGACGGTTACCGTACGCAGACAAAAGCCACTCTCTTTATGGGACTTAGTACGGCCGTGGTGCTGTATGTTGCCCAACTGATACTTCTCTAGTTCCGTAGGAACTTTAAATAGCGACGGGCGGTACCCGGCATATAGGCAGAGAAGATGTTGTTTGCAAAGAGAACGTCTGTAATTTTGTTCTCTTTTATGTAATCTACTATGTTCCTTGTAAAGTAACGGTAATCAACAACATGCACCTCTTCAAAAGAGAAGAAGAGGTAACCCGGAATGGCATTGCCAAAGCTGTCTTTGAGTACCAGAACTCTGCGGTGGTTGTCTGTTGAGGTCTCAACCTTTGTAATCTTCATATCACCGCCCATAAAGGTGCAGTAGGCGGATCCGCTGCCGTCTTTGTAATCAAAGAAGTATTTTCCCTTGTACGGAGCGCTCTCATTTGTAACCTTGTAATTCTCATCTACGGCGTAGTTTACGTAGGTGGTGGTGTAGGTAACAGTGGAGTCCGGAACATAGAATACAAAATCTTCCGGAGCCTTCTTTATGCTTATATCTTTGGAGTAGCCGTACATACTTCCCACATACCTTTTAACTACTTTGCGTATGTATGAGGTGGTGTCTGCAAACGGAACCTTGGCAACCTTTGCAAAACGGCGTGCAGCATAGAAGGCCCCAAGAGGAGACCAGTGGTGGTCTGTCCTAAGGTAAATATCCTCCTCTGCGTGGTGTGCCAGTGTGGTGTATACGTCTACGGCAGTAACAGAGTCTGAGAGGTTTGCAAAGATATTGTTTATAGTTGCTCTCTGGCTCTTAGTTCTTTTCTTTGCGGCATCGGGGCAGTAGAATTCTGTAGATGTAGGAATAACCATACAGTAAACGTTAACGCTGTCTCCCAATATTCTCTTGTACTTGTTTGCAACCTCTGCAAACTTAACTCCTCCGGTGGAGTCTCCGGCGTAAGCCATTAAGGCTCTGGTCTTTTCACCGCTTCCAACTATTATTATACCGGCATTGGCAATCTTTGCATTCTCCTGAGCGGTTATCTTGTTCTGGTACTCCTCCAGTTTACGGTTCTCTGTAGTCTCCTCATCTACAGGAGTTTGTTCACCCATCAATTCATCTGCTTCATCTTCACCAAACTCTCCGCCCGGGGAGTAGTCATTGTCCGTCATATCCGGGGCGTGGAAAGTAAGCGAACTCTCCTTGGAGAAGTTAACCCTTATGAGGTCTTTAAGACCCATACTCATACTTATAAAGAAGTCTCTGTATGGCTCACTGTCTGAGAACCAGAGAGATATCTCCTTTGCAAAGGAACCGTCTGCCAGCTTCTCTGCGGAGTAGGCAGGGAACTTTGCAAGGTCTCTCTTTTCAAGTTCTGAGACGGTGCTGCGCGGGAAGAAGTTGAAGAGTACGGTGAACCCTCCAAACAACAATCCTACAAGTACTATGAATAACTTCTTTCCCATTACTGTGTTAAAAACTTTGAGTATGAGCGGTTTGTACCGGCAAGTACGGCTCTTGCAATGTTGTTTGCAAAGAGTATGTCCGTAATGTGGTTATCTCTTACATACTTCTTTATGTTCTTCTTAAAGTAGCGGCAGTCTATAACGTGTATCTCTTCAAAGGAGAAGAAGAGGTAACCCGGTATTGCGTTGCCGTAACTCTCCTTAAAGATGATTAGTCTGCGTCCGTTTTTGGTGGAGGTCTCCACCTTGGTTATCTTGGCATCTCCGCCCATAAAGACACAGTAAGCACCTGTGCTGCCGTCCTTTACAGGTTGGAAGAAGGTTCCCTTTGCAGTCTTTCCCTCTGCCACGGCCACTCCCTTGCGGGTTACGTAGTTTGTGTAAGTTGTTGTATACTGTACACTATCGGGAGTATAATAGATAAAATCTTCCGGTGCGTCCTTTACCTCCTTTTGCTTTGTGAACATGTACATTGTTCCAACATAGTTCTTTACGGTATGTTTGGTGTACCATGAGAGGTCTTTGAAAGGAACGCCTGCAACAGCAGCAAACTTCATTGCAGCGTAGTAGGCACCAAGAGGGGACCAGTGGTGATCAGTTCTGGAGTAGATAGGCTCAGCAGCGTGCTTGCCCAGAATGGAATAGATATCCACGGCCTTAACGGAGTCTGAAAGATAGGAGAAGATTCTGTCTATAGTCTTTCCCTGATGTCTGGTGGATCCGCTTAGTTTATCTGGAGTGTAAAAGGCTGCTGCGGAAGGAATTACCATGCAGTAAACATTTACGCTGTCTCCAAATACTCTCTTGTATTTGTTGGCACTCTGTGCGTACTCCTTCTCTCCGGCATTTCTTCCGCCGTAAGACTCTGCCGCTCTTACGTTACTTCCCGTACCAATAATCATAATTCCGCTCTTTAGCATACGGCAGGTCTCATCCGGATTCACCCTGTTTACATACTTCTCCGTTACCCTGTTAGGGTAAGAGAGGAGAGTATCCGTATTCTGTGCCGTAAGAATGACGTTTGTAAGTAACAGTGTGATTATCAGTGCGTATCTTTTCATAACTAGAATCTGAAGTAAAGGAATGGGTTGTTAGTTGCTCCTATAAGAAGGGCTACGCTGCATAAGAGAATCAGAAGAGCAATAACGCTTCTGTATATCCATTTTCCTTTGGCGTTTCTAAAGAGCTTTCTTACAGGAAGTGAGAATGTTATGGCTGCTATCCAGAGCCAGAAGTTGTTGGTAAGTGCTGCCCAGGAGGTAAAGTCAGAAGCAGCCTGTGCGTTGCCGAACAGTGCGCTGAAGAGAGAGCCCAACTTTCCAAAATCATCAAAGTAGAAGATTCCCCATCCCAGAACCACCAGTATGAGACTGTAAATGTGGAGGATAGGGGAAGGTATCTTATATTTGAGGATGGTGTATTTTTCTATAGTAACTATTATTCCAAAGTAGAGACCCCAGAGAATGAAGTTCCAGCTAGCTCCGTGCCACATACCGGTTAAG
>CAMHRD010000121.1 GCA_946187365.1 uncultured Bacteroidales bacterium | reverse complement strand
TTCTGGTTGCAAGACCTGTTATCACTCTGCAGAATGAGGAACTGGGATTCATCCCGGGCAGCGTGGAGGAGAAACTTGCTCCGTTCATGCAGCCTCTCTATGACAACATTGCTGTCATTAAGAAAAACTTTGGCCTCTCATCAAAGGAGAATGTCAGAATTGAAGAGATGCTAAGAACCAAGAAGCTTGAGATTACTCCTTTGGCATACATCAGAGGACGTTCACTCTCAAAGACTTTCTTCATCATTGACGAGGCGCAGAACCTTACCCCTCACGAGGTTAAGACCATCATTACCCGTGCAGGCGAGGGCACCAAGATTGTATTTACCGGAGACGTTCAGCAGATAGACCAGCCGTATTTGGATAAATACTCCAACGGCCTCACCCACATAGGTGACAAACTCTATGGAGAGAAACTCTTTGAGCACGTCAACCTGATTATGGGAGAACGCAGCCGCCTCTCAGAACTCGCCGGTAAGAAGTTGTAACAAAAAAGAAGGATGAGCAATTCATCCTTCTTTTTTTCTTCATAGCCAACCAACAGCTGGCTAAAAGTCAACTGATTATTCAGCCTTGATAGCGGCCTGAGCTGCTGCAAGACGAGCAATTGGAACTCTGAACGGTGAGCAGGATACGTAGTTCACTCCAATTGAGTGGAAGAACTCTACAGATGCAGGATCTCCGCCGTGCTCTCCGCAGACACCGCACTTCAGATTAGGGTTGGTAGTGCGTCCGCCCTTAACACCCATCTCAACAAGCTTACCTACAGAGTCTTTGTCTATGCTCTGGAATGGATCTGCTGCAATAATCTTCTTATTGATGTAGTCACCCATGAATGCTCCAACATCATCTCTGGAGAATCCGAAGGTCATCTGAGTAAGGTCATTGGTTCCGAATGAGAAGAACTGAGCGGTACGAGCCATTCTGTCAGACATGATTGCAGCTCTAGGAATCTCAATCATAGTACCAAAGGTGTACTTGATATCTACCTTCATCTTCTCATATACCTCATTATAAGCCTCCTCGCAAATAGCCTTCTGGTTGTTAAGCTCTCTGTAAGAAATGGTTACAGGAATCATAATCTCTGGTCTAGGATCAAAGCCCTCAGAAATCAACTGAGCGGTTGCAGTGAATATTGCTCTGAACTGCATCTTGGAAATCTCAGGATAAGAGATACCCAAACGTACTCCGCGGTGACCCATCATAGGGTTAACCTCGTGAAGTGCCTCACCTCTCTTTGCAACATCCTCCGGAGTGATGTTGAGAGCATTTGCAAGTTCCTGTCTCTTCTCAACACTCTGAGGAACGAACTCATGCAATGGTGGGTCCAAAAGTCTGAAGGTTACAGGTTTACCGTTCATAACCTTCATTGTTGCTCTTACAGACTCAATAACGTATGGCTCAAGTTCGTCAAGTGCCATTCTTCTCTCTGCAGGAGTGTTGGAGAGGATCATCTTTCTCAGTTTAGAAAGCGGCTCCTCAGAGTTCTTTCCGTAGAACATGTGCTCAATACGGAACAGACCAATTCCCTCTGCTCCAAAGTTGAGAGCTGTCTGTGCATCATCCGGGTTATCTGCATTGGTTCTTACACCAAGTTTTCTGTACTTGTCAACTATCTTCATGTACTCAACAAAGCTCTTGTTCTCAGAAGCGTTAACAGTTGGAACAGGCTGATCATAAACCAGTCCGCGGCTTCCGTTGAGTGAGAATACGTCACCCTCTTTGTAAGCTTTGTCACCAATAGTCATAGTCTTGGTAAGCATGTTGATATGCACAGCATCGCAACCAACAATACAGCACTTACCCCAACCTCTTGCAACAAGCGCAGCGTGAGAAGTCATACCACCTCTTGCGGTAAGCAGACCGTCTGCTGCTCTCATACCCTCAACATCCTCAGGGTTAGTCTCTTCTCTAACCAGAATCACTTTCTCCTTTCTTGCTGCTGCTTCAACTGCTGCCTCTGGAGTGAATACTATCTTCCCGACAGATCCACCAGGGCCTGCAGGAAGTCCCTGAGCTATAGGAGTAAACTTCTTCTCAGCTGTAGAATCCAATACAGGGTGAAGAATCTCATCCAACTGCTTAGGTGCAACTCTGAGCACTGCAGTCTTCTCATCTATAAGGCCTTCACCTAGCATATCCATTGCCATGTTCAAAGCGGCAAGACCTGTTCTCTTACCAACACGGCACTGGAGCATCCAGAGTTTGCCGTCCTGAATTGTAAACTCAAGATCCTGCATATCATGGAAGTGCTTCTCCAAATTCTGCTGAATTGTATTAAGCTGATTATAAACGTCCGGCATAGCCTTCTCCAAAGAGAGGAGGTTCTGGTTATGCTCGTTCTTTGTTGCATCGTTAAGTGGGTTAGGAGTTCTGATACCTGCTACAACGTCCTCACCCTGAGCGTTAATCAACCACTCACCGTAGAACTTGTTCTCACCGGTTGCAGGGTTACGGGAGAATGCAACACCTGTTGCTGAGTTTTCACCCATGTTACCGAATACCATACTCTGTACGGAAACTGCTGTTCCCCAAGTATCCGGAATGCCCTCTATCTTTCTGTAAGCCACTGCTCTCTTACCGTTCCAGGATTTGAATACGGCTGCAATACCGCCCCAAAGCTGATCCATTGCATTATCCGGGAATGGCTTTCCGAGCTCCTGCTTTACTCTAACCTTGAAGTCTTCACAAAGAGTCTTAAGATCATCCTCTGTAAGGTCTGTATCTGAAGCGTAACCCTTATCCTTCTTAACCTTTGCAAGCATTCTGTCCAACTGAACGCGGATTCCGTTACCATCCTCAGGCTCAATGCCTTCTGCCTTCTCCATTACAACGTCTGAATACATCATAATAAGACGGCGGTAAGCGTCATATACAAAACGAGGATTCTTTGTTGCCTCAATAAGTCCAGGGATTGTCTCAGAGCAGAGACCAATATTAAGAACGGTCTCCATCATACCAGGCATAGAACTTCTGGCACCGCTGCGGCAAGAAACCAAGAGAGGATTCTTTGGATCTCCAAACTTTCTACCCATTATCTCCTCAGTAGCCTTAAGTGCTGCATTAACCTCAGCCTCAAGTCCTTCTGGGAACTTACATCCAAGATCATAATACTCGTTGCAAGTGTCTGTGGTGATAGTGAAACCTGCAGGTACAGGAATTCCCAACTTACACATCTCAGCCAGGTTGGCTCCCTTGCCACCCAACTCATTTCTCATAGAGCCGTCACCATCGGCATTCACACCGCCAAAGCGGTAAACTCTTTTAACTTCTGCCATTGTTATTTTATAGTTAGTTATTAATAATCAAACCCAAGCCAATCATTATTGACCGGTGAATCACAAAAATATAAAAAAAATCCTTAAAAACGCAAAAATCAGAAGCCCAACCCCTCAATTTATATCTTATCGTAACCCTTAGTGAACTTAACCCAATAGTATTTAAGTGGATTAGTGTACTTAAGAAGTTTCCACGGCCTGCTGCTGTGCGGCCTGTGAATCACCTTCAGACAAGTGAACAGAAAGTTCTTAAATCCCTTATTTAAAGACTCATGTGATATTGTAACGTCATACCAGTTCTTGGTCTCGTCAAGCTCACGGAAATCAAAGGCTGCCAGAAATGCAGGAGTCAAAAGCGAGCAGCAGAAACTGCAGTGTTTCTTACTCTCAAAAACACCCTCCTTCATCTTCCTGGCATAGAGATACGGGTAGTTAACCTCACCCTGGTCATCCACGGTAACCGCCGCAGCAATACCGCAGTCTGTACGCGCAGAAGCCCCGTTAAACAACTCCTGCAGAGTGTTCCTCTCCACCACTACGTCAGACTCTACAATCTCCAGTCCGTAATCCGCAGCTAGCGCCTCCTGCTGAGAGTGTTGCAGTACCAGCAGATAGTTTGGAGAAGGATGAGAAGTCATAGATGAAAGGTTAATCAGCTCAAACCCCAGCTCCTTAGATGCCTCCTCCAACCGAGCTGTATTTTCCGGCGTACTGAAGTCATTGTAAACCACATACTTAAACGGTACACTAATTTCAGACTCCATAACCGCCTTAATGGTCTGCAAAGTCAGTTCAATAGAATCCTTAACTGGAGTTATAATCCTTAAACCTTTCATAAAAACAAATTTACTATTTCTTCTCTACCTCCACATCATTCTTAAACTCAACGGATTTAGAGGTGCCGTCCTTATAGTACCACACAGCAAAACCCTCTTTTACTCCGTTCACATAGTTAGCAAGCAACTTCCTACCGTCCTTATAGAAGTACGTTCCGGGACCGTTAGCCTTACTATCTTTCATCTCTCCCTCATATCTATCTCCGTTAGCAAACTTTATAATTCCAAAACCGTGAATATGTCCGTTTTTCCATTCACCATCGTAAGAAGAGCCATCCGGAGAAGATGCTATGCCTTTGCCGTTTGGCATATCCTCTTTCCACTCTCCCACATACTTTTTGCTATCCGGGAACCAGCAAGTACCCTGCCCATCTCTCTTATCATTCTTCCACTCTCCCTCATACTTGCCGCCGTCTCCATACTGGCACACTCCGTATCCATCTCTCAGATCTGCCTTCCACTGACCGTCATAGTGACCTCCGTCTATAAAGTGAGCAATGCCCTTCCCCTCTCTGCAACCGTTAGCCCACTCGCCCTCATATACATAACCGTTTGTCTTAGTGAGAGT
>CAMHRD010000120.1 GCA_946187365.1 uncultured Bacteroidales bacterium | reverse complement strand
GTGAACGACTATCTGGCAAAAAGAGACTCCGAGTGGATGGGTCCTCTGTACCAGTTCCACGGCCTCTCTGTAGATTGTATAGATAAGCACGAGCCTAATTCTGAGGCACGTAAGAAGGCTTACCTTGCAGATATCACCTTTGGTACAAACAACGAGTTCGGTTTTGACTACTTAAGGGACAATATGGCAGTATCTCTGGAGGATCTTGTTCAGAGAGAGCACCACTATGCAATTGTGGATGAGGTGGACTCCGTCCTTATTGACGATGCCCGTACGCCACTCATTATTTCCGGTCCGGTTCCAAAGGGAGAAGACCAGCAGTACGAGGAGTACAAGCCATTTGTTGAGAAGCTATATAACATTCAGAAACAGGAGGCTACAAAATATCTGAACGAGGCCAAGAGACTCATTGCAGAGGGTAAGAAGGATGAGGGAGGAATGGCACTCTTAAGAGCGCACAAGGCTCTGCCTAAGTACAACCCACTCATCAAGTTCCTCTCCGAGCAGGGAATGAAGCAGCTTCTGAACAGCGTCAACAACTTCTACATGCAGAACAACAACCGTGAGATGCACGTAGTTACAGACCCTCTCTATTTTGTTATAGATGAGCAGGAAAGGTCTGTTGAGATGACAGATAAGGGTAACGAGTACATTGCCTCTCTGGTCAATGACCCTAAGTTCTTTGTCATTCCGGATGTTGGCGTAGCAATTTCAGAGATAGAGAAATCCGGCAAGAGTGATGAGGAGAAGCAGATTGAGAAAGACCAGCTTATGGCAGACTACGCCATTAAGGCTGAGCGTGTACACACTGTAACTCAGTTACTTAAAGCCTACACCCTCTTTGAGAAGGATGTAGACTACGTAATAATGGACAACAAGATTAAGATTGTGGACGAGCAGACGGGCCGTATTATGGAGGGAAGACGCTGGTCTGACGGTTTGCACCAGGCAGTTGAGGCAAAGGAGAGAGTTACGGTGGAGGCTGCTACTCAGACCTTTGCAACCATTACCTTGCAGAACTACTTCCGTATGTACCACAAACTTGCAGGTATGACCGGTACCGCATCTACGGAGGCGGGTGAGTTCTGGTCTATCTACAAACTGGATGTTGTTACCATCCCGACAAATAAACCTGTAATCCGTGTAGATGCAGAGGATCTGATTTACAGAACCAGAAAAGATAAGTTCAATGCCGTAATTGACAGGATAGTTGCACTGCGTAAGGCTGGCCGTCCTTGTCTTGTCGGTACCACCTCCGTGGAGGTCTCTGAGATGCTGAGTAAATCTCTTACACTCAGAAGAATACCTCACAGCGTATTGAATGCAAAACTGCACGCAAAGGAGGCAGAGATTGTGGCCAACGCAGGACAGGCCGGAACCGTTACCATTGCAACCAACATGGCCGGCCGTGGAACAGATATCAAGCTGGGTGAGGGAGTTGTTGAGGC
Source organism: uncultured Bacteroidales bacterium (assembly GCA_946187365.1). GTDB lineage: Bacteria > Bacteroidota > Bacteroidia > Bacteroidales > UBA932 > Egerieousia. The sequence continues at coordinate 3,252 of CAMHRD010000120.1, read as the reverse complement.
AGGCGGATTGGCAATCATTGGAACTGAGCGTCACGATAGCCGCCGTGTAGACCGTCAGTTGCGCGGACGTGCCGGAAGACAGGGAGACCCGGGCTCTTCTGAGTTCTATGTATCTCTTGAAGACAACCTTATGAGACTCTTTGGCGCAGACAGAATTGCCAAGCTGGTAGACCGTATGGGTATGAAAGAGGGAGAGGTTCTGCAGCACAAGTGGCTCTCATCTTCTGTTGAGAGAGCGCAGAAGAAGGTTGAGGAGAATAACTTTGGTATACGTAAGAGACTCCTTGAGTATGATGATGTTATGAATACTCAGAGAACCGTAATCTACTCCCGCAGAAACAACGCTCTCAACGGAGAGAGAATGGATGTGGATTTGCAGAACATGGTTGCGGACTTCTCAGAGGCAATGGCATCACGCAAGAACGATTACCCTTACGAGGAGTTCAAACTTGAGCTTTTGCGTCAGGTCTCTTTAGATCCTGACTTTGATGAGGAGCAGTACCTTAAGATGTCCACTTCACAGCTCAGCGATGTTCTGGAAGAGGCTATCACCCAGATAATTGAAAGAAGAGGTGAGACCCTTGTAAGCAAGACCTATCCTATAGTTGACAGAATCTACAAGGCGCAGTCTGCTACATACCAGAACGTTGCAATTCCTATTACAGACGGCCAGAAGGTTCTGCAGCTTATTGTGAATATGAAGAAGGCTGTAGATACCAAGGGTAAGGAGATTCAGAAGGCTCTGGTTAAGTGCGTAACACTCATTAAGATAGATGAGCACTGGAAGCAGCACTTAAGAGATATGGATGATTTGAAGCAGTCTGTTCAGAATGCAACCTACGAGCAGAAAGATCCGCTGGTAATCTATAAGTTTGAGGGTTACGAACTCTTTAAGAGCGTAATTGAGAATATAAGCAGAGATGTTATCTCATTCCTTGTAAGAGCACAACTTGCTCTGCGCCAGGACGAAGACGCATCACTCCGCCAGGAGGAGAGAGGCCGCAAGACAGATATGAGCCGTATGAGTATGCGCAGAGATGACGGCAGTGCAGAGGCTGCGGCAGCCGCCGGAAGAGAGGGCAGAAGCAACCAGCCGGTTCACGTGGAGAAGAAGGTCGGACGTAATGATCCTTGCCCTTGCGGAAGCGGTAAGAAGTTTAAGAACTGCCACGGTAAGGGATTGGTTTAGAAAATTTTAGAGAGACTCTATATGGAATATGACGTTATAGTTCTGGGCTCAGGCCCCGGTGGTTATGTTGCAGCCGTAAAGGCGGCACAGTACGGATTCAATGTTGCCGTTGTTGAGAAGGCTGAGATTGGAGGTATCTGCCTCAACTGGGGTTGCATACCTACAAAGGCACTCCTTAAATCTGCGGAGACCTTCCAGGCTTTCAAACATCTGGCAAGTTACGGCATCTCTTTTGACGGAGATAACATTGCAGATCCTGAGCGCACCAAAGAACTTAAGGTAGATATTGCAAAGGTTGTGGAAAGAGAGAGGGGAGTTTCTGACAGAATGAGAAAGGGCGTGGAGTTTCTCTTTAACAAGAACAAGATTACGGTTGTTGCCGGCAAGGGCAAGTTCCTGGATACCAACACCATAGAGGTGGAGGGCGCAGGTCATCTTAAGGGTAAGTACATTATCATTGCAACGGGAGCAAGTCCTAAGGCTCTGCCGTTTGCACCGTTTGACGGAAAGAAGATTGTTTCATACAGAAACGCTCTCATTCCTGAGACGCTTCCTAAATCTCTTGCAGTCATAGGTTCCGGAGCAATAGGCAGCGAGCTTGCAAACTTCTATCTTGCAATGGGTTGCCAGGTTCACCTTATTGAGTTTTTGGACAGGATTGTTCCGCTGGAAGATGATGACGTCTCCGCTCAACTTAGCCGCTCTTTCCGTAAGGAGGGAATGAAGATTATGGTAAGCACCAAGGTTACAGGCGTTACCATAGATGAGAATGCCTGCCTGGAGGACGGAACTCCGGACCCTGAGAACATTACCGTTACCGTGGAGAGCAAGAAGGGAGAGGAGAAGATTAAGGTTGAGAGAGTTCTCTGCGCCGTTGGAGTTGGTGCAAACACCGCAGATCTCAACCTTGAGAGCGTGGGCATTACCACAGACAGAGGCAAGATTAACGTAAACCAGTTCTACCACACCGGCGTTGCAGAAATCTATGCAATAGGGGATGTGATTCCTACACCTGCACTGGCGCATGTTGCTTCTGCAGAGGCAGTTGCCTGCATTGAACATATTGCTGAGCAGGAGGGCAAGGGGGCTAAGTTCCACCCTGTAAACTACGAGCACATTCCTGGTGCAACATACACAACTCCTCAGATTGCATCTGCAGGTATGACGGAGAGAAAGGCCAAAGAGCTGGGACTCAACTACAAGGTGGGCAAGTTTATGTTCACCGCTTCCGGCAAGGCTACGGCAGCCGGCAAGACGGACGGTTTTGTAAAGCTCATCTCAGATGCAGATACAGACAAACTGCTTGGCGTTCACCTTATTGGAGCGGATGTAACTGAGATTATAGGCGGCATGGTACTGGCTCTGGATTTGGGTGCAACCGCAGAGCAGGTACGCAACACCGTATTCCCTCACCCAACTATGAGCGAGGCAATAAGAGATGCTGCAGAGGCTTTGTAATTACTTCTTAGGGAAGAGCAGAGCCATATCTTTCTTTATTGCCAGTGAGGCCATCTTTTTTGGAACAAACTCCCAATGGCCTATGACTTTAGGGTTCCCTATGGAATCCGGATCCACTACCTTTTTATCCTGAATATACTGGTAGATAATCTCCCTGTACTCAGGGAATTTGGCAACTACCCTCTCATTGATATTGTCTGTTACAATGCCGCACTTATCCAGAAGTTCACCTCCGCCGCTTGCACGGTAGGAGGTCATTGCAACCCTGTATGTTGTATCTGTCTTGAACGGCTCACCGGATGCCATGGAGAGTATCTTAATCCTCTCACCCATAGGCTTGGAAATATCTACCGTATAGTTGATTCCTGCGGCGGAGTCAAAGTTGTAACTCCTCTTTATGAATGACCATCCGTTCTGGCTGTTGCGCAGATCGTCATTCTTGTGAATCTTGAGCACGTGGCCAGGGATATCTTTTGTAACCCACTGGTCGTAAGAGAGTTCCAGGTAATCTTTAATCTCCTTTCCGGTCATATTGATTACGAACATCTGATTCTCAAACGGATAGATGGTAAACAGATCATTGTAAACCAGAGTTCCCTTTTCAA
>CAMHRD010000119.1 GCA_946187365.1 uncultured Bacteroidales bacterium | reverse complement strand
CCCTTCATACCTGGCTCTTACCCCCAAGGGGAACCGTCTCTACGGAGTGAGCGAAAGCGGTTCAACGTCTGGCGTTTGGGGATATGCCAACAACTTTACGCAGGCATCTCTGGGCGAGTGTGCAGATGGCGGTCTTGATCCTTGTCATCTGGCACTTTACAGGGGCTACATCTTCACCGCCAACTACGGTAAGGGAAGTATCTCCGTGTTCCCGATGGACACATCCGGCAGAATAAAATCAGCCTCGCAAGTAATACAATTTGTTCCAAACGCTAACATTGTTCCGAGGATTCACATGGTGAAGGTGCTGAAGATGAAGCAGAGCGAGCGGAACTATCTGCTGGCTACGGACAAAGGAAGTGACCGTATCTACTTCTTCCGTATTGAGCAGGATACAACGGCAACTGCATCTGCAGACAATATCCTTGGAGGAAAGCCGCTGCGTCTTAACCGCTGTGACACAGCCTTTTTGCAGGTACCTAAGAACTATGGCCCGCGTCATATAGAGTTCTCTCAAGATGGCCGTTTTATGTATCTTCTCTGTGAAACAAGCTGTAAGGTAATTGTTTACAGAATGAACGAGGAGAACGGCAACATCATCCTTAATCCAATACAGGAAATCATTTCAGACAGAGATGTTAATGAAGCCTGCGCAGACATACATTTATCTCCGGACGGACGCTTCCTTTACACCTCCAACAGAAGGGGGAGGGACGGCATAACTATCTTCCAGGTTAACACGGACGGGACGCTGGAACGTGTTGCATACCAGGTTACTGCACAGTATCCCAGAAGCTTTGCCTTCTCTCCGGACGGCGAGTTCCTCTTTGTTTGCTGTCAAAAAGATAAAATTGTTCAGATTTTCCGCACAGACCGCAAATCCGGCTACCTCATAAATACCGGAAAAACAATCACCTTCACAGACCTTGAACCTTCTTGCATCCTTGTGAGGGAAATCTAACAAAAGGGGCTGACTAAAAAGTCTATATATCTCGCTGAAACTTTTTAGTCAGCCTCCTCTGTTTATTAATATGTTGGAGCGGTGAGATTGGAACTTGCCGCTTAACGTTTACGGTTTGGGTAGGCGATGCGGGCGTGGTAGATCTCACGGAGGTGGCGGCGGAAGACGGCCTTGATGACGTTGATGTTACGGAAGGTGACATCTGAACGTACAAGCTGTCCGCCGGAGATGCGTTTCTCTACAACGCTGTCTACAAGTGATGCAATCTTCTCCTCTGAATACTCTGAAAGCGAGCGTGATGCAGCCTCTACTGCATCTGCCATCATAACTACAACCTCTTCCTTGCTCTGAGGAAGGTTGCCGTGGTATGTGAAGGCTGCTCTGTCTGAAGGGTCTCCTCCCTGGTTGCAGTAAACGTTGTAGAAATACTCTGCTACTGAATGGCCGTGATGAGAGAGGATGAAGTCCTTTATTAGCTGAGGAAGTTTATGCTTGTCTGCTAGTGCTATTCCGTCATCTACGTGGCGGATAATCATCTGAGCACTCTCCTTTGGCGATAGCCCATCGTGAGGGTTAAAGCCGGAGGTGTGGTTCTCTATAAAGGCCTGAGGATTAACGAGTTTCCCGATATCGTGATACAGAGCGCCGGCACGGGCCACTCTTGAATTTCCGCCAATTGCAACCACCGCCCTCTCTGCAAGGTTGGCAACCTGAAGGGAGTGTTGGAAGGTTCCGGGAGCCTTGGCAGCGAGCTCTTCCAGCAGTTTGTTCTCGGTGTCTGAGAGGTCCTTAAGTGTTGATATTGAGACCATATAGAACATCTTCTCCATTAGGAAAACGAACGGATAGGTGACTACCACAAGGATGGAGGAGATGAAAAGGTAGGTGAAAATCTTAAGGTCAAAGAGTTCTGCAACACCGTTGTTAATGAGCTGGAAACCAATGTGTACCACAGATACGGCTATGAAGATGTAGATGGTATTGAGAAACTGCAGCCAGCCTCTTTCATAGAGTGAGAAGCTTGTAAATGCCACTGCACCAGCTAGTAGCGCAATGGTATAAAGTTCAACTCCGCTCTCAGTAAATAGCAGCAGCGGTATCTGTGAAATGATGTAAACCGGAACAACCGCACGGTCTGAGATGAATGATTTCAGATAGAGGGTGGAGGCTGCAAACGGCACAATATAAAGCAGTTCCGGAGAGATGCGCCTCATTATTGCAGGAACTACAAAGGCCATGCAGACAATGAAGATTACAAAGTTGAACTGGTTCTGATATCTTAAAATGTCTGCATCTGAGAAGTATACAGCGGTGTAGATTAAAATGAGGAGCGCTATTATTATAAGTGCGTGGCCCAAGTAGAGCAGCATAATGTTGCCGGAGTAGCCTATACTCTGCTTATATTCAGCCTTGTAGGAGTCCAGTATCTGTGCTATCTCTGCTGTTACGGTTTCTCCTTTGGAGACGATGTGTTCTCCTGCGTAAATCATTCCTTTGGTTGGTGAGATGAAGTCTACGGCCTGGCGGTGAAGCTCTTCTGTGGTGTTCTGATCATAGATGAGGTTGGCGGAGAGTAGTGACTGTGCATCTATCTCATTCAGAAGGGAATCCGGATTGACAGACGGGAAGGAGGAGATAATCTCTGCACGCAGAAGTTTGATGGCTTTGGCCGGAGTGAAGAGATCTTTTTCTATCTCCTGTGAGGTGTTTCTTCCCCTCTGAACAAAGATGGTTCTATCTTCCAACTCCCTCTCAGGCATTATGCCGGTGGTGTAAATTCTTTTGAATGTGCTGTAAAGAACGTCCTGCACAGGCTGAGGCACGCTGTCCTGGAAACATCTGGTACTCAGCTCTGTAAGAGTGTTGTTCAGAGCACCGTCATCTGTCTTGAAATACTGGACAAAGCGCTCCGCCATACGGCTTCTCTCTGCGGAGAGTTCCTGCTGAGTTTTAAGAAGCGGGAAGTCTATTGGACTCTCCAGGGTCTCATAGAGCCACGGTGAACCTTTAACGTATCTGTATTTAAATCTTCCGTCTACCGGATAGAAGATCATCATTACTATAAACGCGAGAACCAGTACAAGGAGATTGCCTCTCTTAAGGAGGTCTCTGCGCATCCTATGTATATCCAACCTTGGCATAATCAGAAACGTTAAATCTGTACAAATTTATTTATTTTTGTGTGACTAAGTTTATCTGATGATGAGAAGGTATGTTCATATAGCGGCTACGGCTCTGATGGCCACTTTGTTACAGGTTATATTGGTTACATCTTTACAGGCGGCTCCAAAAAGCAATAAGACAAATAAGGTCTACACGGATGGGAAAGAGAAGGCCATTATGGCGCTCATTGAGAGGATGACGCCGGGCTATTCAAACAATTTTATCCTAAAGGTAGACCCAACGCTGGGATCAAAGGCAGGCGGCGTAAATTCCAACGAGACGTACTTTGTGATTGAGGCGGAGGGGGGCAAGGTGAAGCTCACTAGCAATCAGACGGTGGGGTTGGCGGTGGCTTATTATCAGTACCTTAGAGAGTACTGCAGCGTGAACCTTTCATACTGTGGAAGCCATGTTGAGATGCCAAAAGTTTTGCCGCTGCCGGTTAGGCGTGAGGGTAAAATTAACGGTGAGTTCCGCTCTTTCTTCAACTACTGTTCTTTCAGTTACACTGCTGCGTGGTGGGGATGGAAAGAGTGGGAGTGGACCATAGATTTTCTGGCAATGAACGGAATCAACCTGCCGCTGCAAGTTGTTGGTCTTGAGGGGGTATGGTACAACGCTCTGATGAGAGTGGGCTACACGGACAAGGAGGCGAGAGAGTACCTCTGCGGCCCTTGTTATTTTGCATGGCAGTGGATGGGGAACATCGAGAGTTTTGCAGGACCGCTACCAAAGAGTTGGATAGAGAGCCATATTGAGCTCGGTAAAAAGGTGACGCAAAGGGAGATAGAGCTTGGCATGCATCCAATTCAGCAGGGATTCTCCGGCACGGTTCCGGCAAGATTTACAAAGCTCTATCCGAATGCAGATATTCGTCCAAAAGAGGATTGGTGCGGCTTTCCTCCTGTGTATCAGCTGAATCCTACGGACAATTTGTTTAAAGAGTTTGGTAAAATTTTCTTTGAGGAGGAGCAAAAACTCTTTGGGCTTTACGGTTATTATGCTGCGGATCCGTTCCATGAGTCTGTCCCAATCTCTAAAGACAGCGCCTATCTTGCTGATGTTGCGCACGCTATAATGGCTGTAAACAGAGAGGCGGACCCTAACTTCAAATATTGGATTATGCAGGGGTGGACTCCAACTAAGGGAATCGTGACGGCTATTCCTAAGGATTCCCTTATCATTCTGGACCTTGCAGACCCGGATTACACTCCGCGCAAGAACAAAGAGGAGCGCTTCTGGGGGTACAAGTATATTGCGGGCAACCTTCACAACTTTGGTGGCCGTATCAAACTCCACGGTGACCTTAACGCTCTGGCAGACAATCAGTTCATCAAGGCTCTCAATGCAGGGGAAAAGGTGGTTGGTACGGGTGTCTTTATGGAGGGCATCTGCCAAAATCCGCTCTACTATGACATTGCACTTCAGATGCCGTTATACCAGACAAAGGCTTCTCTTTCAGACCTTTTGGAGGATTACTCCGCTGGCCGTTACGGGTACGTTTCAGACAACACAATTGACGCTCTTAAGGTTCTGCTAAAGAACCCGTACAAAAGGGGCACGGACGGCACGGAGAGAAGTTCTGCTGTTGCTGCAA
>CAMHRD010000118.1 GCA_946187365.1 uncultured Bacteroidales bacterium | reverse complement strand
CCTTCAGAGTCTGAGCAGAGGGCTTCTATCACCTGCTTTTCAGTTGTATAGAGCATATCCTCAGTAACGGTTCCGCGCCCGGCAGCTCTCTTTACAATCTCAGAGAGTAGTTGCATAGAGTAGCGGTCTGCTGGGCTTACGTAAACCTTTCCGCACTCCAGAGCATAGCGGGCAAACTTCTCAGCCACAGCCCTGTCCGTAAAGCAGAGTTCCTCCTCTCCCTCCTCATTAACAGTAACGGAAAGAGAAGAGTATATCTCCCTAACATCTTCCACCTCGCCTAAACGGAAGTTTATAATGTTCCCAAGTGTATACTCCAAGCGGTCTGCAGAAAGTTTTGGAGTATCGTTGTCTGCTATAGGATATAGGTGATAATCAGAGACTTGCTCAACAGACATCCCCAATTCAGAGAGCACTCTGCATACCTGAACAGAAGATTGAATCATAGAATAAGTTCTCTCCTCCGTGCTCTCCTGAGTAATGTAATCTCCTTTCATAAAGTCAATTACGTGAGCAAAGGAGGGAGAGGCCACATCGTGAAGCAGTCCGGCTATTGCCTGAGCCTTGCTGTGAGTAAAGTTCCACACAATAAGCCCCACTCCAATGCTGTGTTCCAGGCGGCTGTAGGGTGCCAGAGAGCGGAAGAACGGGAATGATGTATACTCGCAGCCGCAGTTCATCCCTATCTCTCCAATGCGTTGCAGCAAAGGAGATTGCACAATAGGCTCAAAAAAGGGCGGATAATCCTTTGAGTATATCTTTAGCAGTTTCTCATTCATACAGACAAATATACTCCAAATATCTTCTTTATTTTCTATTTTTGCCCCCGCAAAACTGAATCTATGGGCATACTTATAGTACTTCCAATCTTGACCGTTCTGATGTTCGGTCTGGGTCTATCCCTCAAGATAGAGGATTTTAAGGCTTTGGCTTACAAACCTAAGGCTTTGATACTGGGCATATTTGGACAACTTGTTCTGCTTCCGGCAATTGCATTTTTACTGGCGGAACTCTTCAACCTGCCTGCCATCTTCTACCTAGGAATCATACTTATTGCCTGCTGCCCCGGCGGAAGTTCCTCAAACGTCTTCTCCCGTCTTGCAGGCGGAGACGTGGCCCTGTCCATCACGCTTACAGCCATCAGCAGCATTGTAACCATGTTCACCATACCGGTGATTCTCTCCATAGCACTTGGCCAATGCAGCGGAATGGAGGCCTTCTCACAGAGTGAAGGAGGCATACACCTGCCTGTAGGTAACCTCCTTATTCAGAACATACTGCTTATGTTTATCCCTATAGTTGCCGGCTTTGTTCTCAGCCGCCTCTGCCCCGTAACAGCAGGAAAACTGGATAAGATAATAGCAAAGATTTCCTTTCCGGCTTTAATGCTTCTTGCTACAATCTTCTTCATTCAGCACCATAAAACCATTGGGGAGAACATTGCAACACTGGGAGCGGTAATCACGCTTATGCTGGTCCTTTCTGCCGGCATCGCCGCCCTTGCCTCAAGGCTTTTCAGACTCTCAGCCTCTCACCGCAAAACCATTGTGATTGAGGTGGGTATGCAGAACGCCGCACAGGCCATAGCTATTGCCTCCAGCCCCTTCATCTTCAACAACTCAGCACTGGCCATCCCCGCCATCATCTATGCACTGATGATGAACGTAGTGCTCCTTATCTACGTGGCTGTAGTAAAAAAGAAATAATCTGACTGTTAGGCAAGTTCACACTCCAGTATTGAGTGTCCGTATGCCAGGTCATCATGTATCTTCACAATCTTATAGCCCACCTTCTCAAGTATATCTATCATATCCTGAGAATGATACATCTTGCTGTTACCGTTGGCTATAACTGTAAAGTATAGAGATGTCATTGTAAGACAGTAACTTGCAGTTTCATAACGCTGTCTGTCCCAGAAGGTCTCCATAATGAAGAGTTTGCCGTTAGGGTTCAGAGACTTCTTGGCGTTTGTAACAATCCTTTCAATCTCCTCTTCAGAGAAGCAGTCCAAAAACTGGCTCATCCATACTGCATCGAATCCCTGCGGATAATCGTTATCTTTCAACAGGTTACGTGGGAAGGTAGAAATTCTCTCAGCCCCCTCTTTGCCTGCAACGTTCTTCTTCAGCATCTCCAGCTGCTGCGGCAGATCCATAACGGTAACCTGCACATCCTTGTTGTACTGAACGCACTTTAAAGAGAACTTGCCGGTGTTACCGCCTACATCCATAAGACGCTTAACGTCAGAGGCAAAGACAATCTTAAGTGCCTGGTCAAATGAACTGTCTGAATAGAAGTGGTCAAAGTCAAACCAACTCTTCTGAACATCTGCAGGCAGTGATGAAAGCCCCTCATATACCGTAGGCCAGTTGCCAAACACCTTCAATCCGGCAGGACGCCCCTCCTTCAGACTTGCCTCCAAGTCAAAGAATCCCAAGTAGTTTACATCATTTACAAAGTTCATGTTCACCTGAGTCATCCTGTCTGTAAGCAGATACCAGCCTGTCTTTGTAATGAAAAACTTATCATCTTTAACTATAACGGTACCAATAGATAAAGAGGCCTCCAAAAGCACCTTCACGCCGTAACGTGAAAGGTCCACCTTAGAGACAACCTCATCCATAGTAAGGCCGTCCGGATTATCTTTAAGTGCCTGGAAAATACCAAATTTGAGCATCATCCTTGATGCCTGAAAAGCCACGGGAGCAAACGCAATCTCCTGAGCCGCTCTCTGCGCCTCCAGAATAGAAAGCTTGTCCTTGCCGTATTTCTCCTTAAGAGGTGATTCTAACTTCATACTCTAACTCATTTACAACCCCAAAATTAACAAGATTTTAGTTATTGCTATGCAATTAAAGTTTCATATATTTGTAAAAAGCATTTCTTCTATGAAAACGATTAATAAACTAATCTACCTGATTTTTCTAACAATCAGCATTATACAGCAATCTTACGCCCAACTTACCCTTGTCAACGAGCCGGATAAACCATCTATTCAGGCAGCAGAGATGACTAAGTATGGTAAATTGAATCCGCAACTCTATACAGGAAAATTATCTCTAAATATCCCAGTCTATGTCTATAAAGACGTAGATTTCACAATTCCAATCAGCCTTGCGTATAATTACAATGGTCTTATGGTAAACAGGCAACCTGGGGTGGCTGGACTAGGATGGGTATTGGAATGCGGCGGTTATATAACCAGGGAGGTCTTTGGAATACCCGATGAGAGCATTGGCCAATACCATGGCTTGGTTTTACCTGGAGGAACTATCTCCAATCTGCCTTTGAACGGTTTCGATTCCCTATTCACAAACATCCCCCTTTCTTCATATCCTGAGAAAATCTACAATATCCATTCTCCAAGTGATGTTCCGAAAATGGTATGGCTGCTTCAGAGAAATGGCAAAACAATATATTACGAATCTTCTCCAGACATTTACCATTTCAATTTCCTAGGGCGCAGCGGCTCGTTCGTCAGGAACATGGACGGCACCTTTTCCGCTTTCCACACCAACACCTTTGACGGTGACTACAAGATAGAAAAGATTAGTGCCTATTTGGGACAAGCGGGAGATATAAGCAGCCAGATAACTATTACCACTTCAGACGGATACAAATATGTATTTGGAGATATCACAGATAACAACTACAGAAACTACACGGAGCGATCTATTTCATCGACAGGCTCTGGGACAAAGGGTGGTGACGGAGGTGAGGAAAAGACACAGACCATCTCATTTCTCCTGAAAGAAATACATGCTCCCAACGGAAGAATTGCTTATTTCAGGTATAATGAGAAAGGAGAACAATCTATCGTTAAAAACTATTCTCCGTCACTATGGTATTACATTTCATCTTCTGCCAACTATGTGGTCAATATCAATGAAAGTCAATCGACCATATCATATCTCTCCTCTATAGGCATTGACGGAGACGATGGTGTTATCACTTTTGATTATTCAGAGCGTACCGGGACAAAATGCGCAAGTTATGTGACTACTTCGGGACTGCTTTCAATGCAAGGCTGGGAGAGTTACCTACTGGATTCCATAATGACCCCTGTTGGAATAACCCATCTGGACTATGAATACAACTCTGTTGGTAGCAGATACCCATTCCTTTCCAAAATCAGGCAGGACGGCATAGGAGACTACTCTTTCAGATACGAGGGCACTTCTGACAGATTCTTTCCGGCATACGGAACCACAGCTAAAGACCACTGGGGATTCTATAACACCACAGTCATTTCTACCGCAAACCAGAACTCAATCTCTTTGAGCGATATATCTTCTCTGACGGGTTATGAGGAGACACTGCAATCCCGGGACAACTCCAATTTTGAAGCATCATCCCTTGGCATTGTACGCGAGATGGTTTATCCCTATGGAGGCAAAACAGTTTTCCGCTGGGAAGCCAACGACTTTTCCAGGCGCGTAAAAAAAATGGCATCTGATATGTACCGCCCCGTATTGGGCTATGTACAAGAATCAAATCATACACTAACTATGATGCAGAGGGAGTGGCAACAGACTCCACCAGGTTTTCATACAATCTTCCGGATTCACAGGTCAGCAGTGGAATTCTCACAGTTTACCCTAGATACAGGATTAGTTACGGAGGAAATGTAGGGCCTTATTCCGTTGTTGTCCAATACGCTTATTCAGGAGGTTTGACCAGATACGATGCGGTTCCCATAGAGTACAGCAGTGTTACCGAGCAACATCCAGACGGCTCAAAGAC
>CAMHRD010000117.1 GCA_946187365.1 uncultured Bacteroidales bacterium | reverse complement strand
GGTCATAGACTTGGTTGAACTGATGTTAATCTTGTATACATCCTCTCCGAATACCTCTTTAATTGCCTTAAGCTCAGCAATATCTCCAAGGTGAGTAGATGTTCCGTGAACATTGATGTAATCTACCTGAGAAGGGTTGAGGCCCGCACGTTTGAGAGCTGCTCTCATTGCGGCCATTGCACCCAGTCCCTCAGGATGAGGAGCGGTAATGTGGTAGGCGTCCGCACTGATTCCGCTGCCTAAGAACTCAGCGTAAATCTTTGCTCCTCTGGCTTTTGCGTGCTCGTACTCCTCAAGCACTATGATTCCTGCACCCTCTCCCAGAACAAATCCGTCTCTGTCTTTGTCAAACGGACGTGAAGCCGTCTTAGGATCATCGTTACGGGTGGAGAGAGCCTTTGCGGAGTTGAAGCCGCCAACTCCCGGAATTGTAATTGCAGCCTCGGCACCTCCTGCAACTATTACGTCCGCCTCGTCCAAAAGGATGAGATCGTATGCAGAATGAATTGCGTGAGATGATGAAGCACAAGCAGATACGGTAGCATAGTTAGGACCCATAAAGCCATACTTTATAGATACCAGACCGGATGCTATATCCGCTATCATTTTAGGAATGAGGAACGGGTTGAAGCGAGGCTTGCAGCCGTTAACCACAAAGTCTGTAACCTCTGCAGTCATTGTCTCAATGCCGCCCACACCGGAACCTATAATTACTCCAACTCTGGATTTGTCTATTCCTTCAGAGGCAAGGTTGGCGTCTGCAACAGCCTGGTCTGCAGCAACTACTGCAAACTGGCAGTATCTGTCCTGCTTACGGGCCTCTTTACGGTCTATAAACTGGAGCGGATCAAAATTCTTTACCTCACAGGCAAACCTTGTATTGAAGAGGGAAGCATCAAAACGGGTGATAGGACCCGCTCCGCTTACACCGTTATCCAAGGCATTATAGAACTCCTCCGGCGTGTTTCCAAGCGGATTCACTGTTCCAATACCGGTAACCACAACTCTCCTCTTTTCCATAATTGTCTATTTTTAAAGTGCTGACTATAAGGACTATGTCTGCCCATAACAAAGCAACCGACCTGGCCAGCTGGGTTAAAAAAAGAGGGGATGGCCATAGAGTCATCCCCTAGAACATAATTGGGGTTTATTTTTTCTGCGCCTCAATAAACTTGATAGCGTCTCCAACAGTTGCAATTTTCTGAGCCTCTTCCTCAGGAATCTGAATATCAAATGCCTTCTCGAATTCCATGATGAGCTCTACAGTGTCAAGGGAATCAGCACCGAGATCCTTTGTAAAATTAGCCTCAGGAGTAATTTCAGCCTCATCAACGCCTAACTTCTCAACGATGATTTCCTTAACTTTTGAAGTAATGTCTGCCATGATCAATAGTTTTAGTTAATAATAAGTTTACATTTTAGTAGGCTGCAAATATAATCAAAAATTTTTTAATGAGTATATTTGTCGTGACAAGCACACCCGGCTCCATTATGAGCAAAAGGGATGCCAAATGGAAAAAAGGCTCTCAGTATGTATAGAATAGCGGTTTTTGCCTCAGGAAGCGGCACAAATGCAGAAAACCTGATAAGGCATTTTAATTTGGAAGGAGAGGGAAAATTTGCCCAGGTTGCCCTTGTTGTATGCAATAAGAGCGATGCTTTTGTTCTTACCAGGGCTAATAATCTGAAAGTTCCCGCCGTTGTTATGAAAAAGCCGGAGCTCTGCCTTACCGAAGGCCACTCCAGCCCCACCATCATTGAGGTGCTGAAGGAGAACAGCATAGACATCATTCTTCTGGCGGGTTACCTGCTGCAGGTCCCAAAAGAGCTCATCTCTCTTTATCCCGATAGGATCATCAACATACACCCAGCCCTGCTCCCCTCCTACGGCGGCAAGGGTATGTACGGCCATAAGGTTCACCAGGCACTCATCGGGGACATGAGAAAATACCAAAAGGAGAACCCAAACACACCAAAGGATTTTTACAGCGGCATTACTGTCCATCTGGTAGATGAGGAGATGGACCACGGCAAGATTCTCTTCCAGTCCAAGTTCATACTAAGCAAAGATGAGACGGTGGAATCTCTGGAGGAGAAGATCCACGTTCAGGAGCAGGCAGATTATCCGAGAGTTGCAGAGGCTTATCTCAGAGGGCTTTAAAAGCATCTATCCCCTTTTGCAGGAAAGCAATGTAATCATTGACGTTGAGGTTGTACCCCATTGGTTCAACCAGCGGATTGCCGTTGCTGTCCAAAACCAGATAGAAGGGCTGTGAAGCCGCTTTGAACCTCTCCATAACATACCGGGAGTTAATCTTTCCCATCCCTTTCAATACCTTGCCGTTGGAGAGAGTCATATAATCCTCAGGCAGAACCTCCATTTTGTCATCTGCGTAGAGAGAGCAGATAACAAACTCGTTTCTAAGCATATCCAGCACCTTAGGGTCACTCCACACGCGGGCCTCCATCTCACGGCAGTTCACACAGCCGTGGCCGGTAAAGTCAAAGAAGATTGGCTTGTTCTGCTCCTTTGAGGCGGTAAGGGCCTCTTCAAAGGTGAAGTAGCCAATAAGTCCGTGAGGAAGGTGAAGTTTGTCTGAGTATTTGCGTCCGTTGGCGGCACTGTTCTCCAGAGCTGCGGCAGAACCTCCGGAAAGAACTGCTGCCCCGCTGGTGTGAGTTACAACAAAGTCCTGAGTTTGCATAGGCGGCAGGTAACCGCTTATTGCCTTAAGAGGAGCTCCCCACATTCCCGGAATCATATAAACCGCAAAGGCAAAAGTGATTATGGCAAGCATAAGGCGGCCTACGCCCACGTGATCTGTTGGAGAGTCATATTTGAAACGAATCTTGCCCAGCAGGTAAAATCCAAGCAGAAAGGCAATTACAATCCAGAAGGCCAGGTATACCTCACGGTCCAGTATTCCCCAGTGGTAGGTCTGATCTGCCACGGAGAGGAACTTCATACCCAGTGCAAGCTCAATAAACCCAAGCACAACCTTAACGGAGTTGAGCCAGCCGCCGCTCTTTGGAAGTTTCTTAAGAAGTGACGGTGCAAAGGCAAAAATTGTGAACGGTATTGCAAAAACAATGGAGAATACCAGCATCACAATTATTGGAGTCATCACCTCTCCCTGCATGCTCTTTATGATTGCGCTGCCCACTATAGGCCCTGTGCAAGAGAAAGATACAAGCACCAGCGTAAGTGCCATAAAGAAGACTCCTATTATTCCTCCGCGGTTTGATTTGCTGTCTGCCTTGTTTACAACTGAAGATGGGAGCGTTATCTCAAACGCACCAAAGAAACTGAGTGCAAAGAGCAGAAAGATTAGGAAGAAGATAACGTTTATCCAACTGGTGGCAAGCCAGTTGAAGATGTCTGCCGCCATCATCTTTCCTCCAATGGTGTAGGTCAGAAGAATGATTACCGCAATAGGAACGGTGTAAATCAGCACAATACAGATGCCGTACAGAGTTGCAAGGAAGCGTCCCTTGGTTGGAGCTTTCTCATTCTGTTTGAGGAAGAAGGAGACCGTCATAGGAATCATCGGGAATACGCAAGGGGTCAGAAGGGCCATCAGTCCCCAGCCTATTGCTCCCAAAATAAAGCCCCATAGTCCGCCGCCGCCCGCAGAGCCTGCAGAATCCAAAGAACTGACAGAACCCGCAGAACTTACTGTGCCATTGGGATTTCCGGCAACCGTTATCTTGTACTCCCTCTCTTCCGGAGAGGCACAGGCTCCATTTGTGCAGGCCTGCCACTCCACAGTTATCTTAACAGGAACATCCTCCTTGGAGGTAACCTTTATCTTCTGAGCAATGATGTCACCGTCCTTAAGGGTTCCTATCATCATCCCGAATACGGAATCCATAGCCTTCTCACCCCCCTTCTTTACGTAAGGCTCGCCCACCAAAGTAATTCCGTCACAAGGTGTTATGGTCATAATTGTTGCATTCGGGCCACCCTCATACGGACCCAGATCGTATGTGTGCCATCCGCTCTCAATCTTTGCTACCATCTGAATCTCATAGAGATCTCCCCCCACTGCCTCAACGGAAGCCTTCCACTTAACAGGATTCTCTGAGCTCTCCGCTCCAAGTCCCGTCTGACCAAAAGAGAATATAGGCGCCGCAATCAACGCCACCAACAGGAATAATGATTTAACTCTCTTCATTGCTTTTTAAGGTACTAGAAAAGAAAACCTACAGAAAGAGAGAAAAAATTGTTTCTCTCTTTAATGCCATCTATTTTGCAGTTGTTGGTAACTCCCAATTTGTAGCCCGCTTTAATGCGGATTGTCTCATTGATATCACACCAGAGACCGCCGCCAAGAAACAAATCAAATCTCTTATTATCATCTGAATAGTAGTTATAGGATGGCTTCTCAGCTACATCTTTAGATATTAGTCCGTAATAGAAAGTTGGGCCGGCAAAAACAGAAAGAGAGAAGGCGTCACTTATAGGGAAACTGTAATTGACATCAACCGGTGCAAAGAGACCGAGTTCCCTGTACTTATATTTGTACCCCTCTCCTTTATCATTTTCAAATGAATAGTCCAATCCCAACCCCGGAGCAACAGAAAGATTGCCTACCAGATTCAGGTTATAATCTGCTGCAACCATAATACCGTTGTAAGAATTTGAGTTTTTGTCTGGAGAGACCTTTGTTTTGCAAGTATTTAAAACATAACCTGCCTGTACGCTAATCTGTGCATTTGCCATTATAGCCGTCATCACCATAATAGCCAGTAACAT
>CAMHRD010000116.1 GCA_946187365.1 uncultured Bacteroidales bacterium | reverse complement strand
TAGATATGCAGAGCAGATGCCCTACCCACCATATCCATTGTGGAGAGCAGGCCGTAGAGTCCGAATACGTGGTCTCCGTGAAGGTGAGAAATGAAGATGTTATCTATTCTGGAGAAGGGCAGACGGTACTTGGCCAGAAGCATCTGAGCTCCCTCTCCGCAATCAATTAAAAACAAGCGCCCACCCACGGTCAGTGAGTGAGCACTTGGATATCTACCTGTTGTAGGGCGGGCAGATGCCGTCCCCAATGTAGTCAGAGAAAAATCCACTACTTAGACTCTCCCTTTTCCATCTCCTTCTTAAGGTCTGCCAAAGAAGAGATGTCACCGAGAGTAGTCTTCTCAACGCTTGCCTTTACCTTCTTGATAGCCTTCTTAGTGCTCTCTGCCTCAGCCTCTTTCTCCTTTGCTATCTCACCGGCCTCTGCTCTCTTCTTATCCTCAGCGATTCTGGTGTGTGAAAGGATAATCTTCTTTGAACCCTTATTGAATTCGATAACTTTGAAATCTAACTTCTCCTCTGCCTTTGCAGTGGTACCGTCCTCTTTTACAAGGCCTTTCATTGGAGCAAAGCCCTCAATACCATATTGAAGAGCAACTGTTGCACCCTTGTCATTGAATGATACAACTGTTCCCTCGTGGATAGAACCAGGAGTGAATACTGTCTCAAATGTATCCCAAGGATTCTCCTCCAACTGCTTGTGACCGAGTGAGAGACGGCGGTTCTCCTCATCAATGTCAAGAACTACAACCTCAAACTTCTCACCGAGTGAAGTGAACTCAGATGGATGCTTAATCTTCTTAGTCCAGGAGAGATCGGATACGTGAACGAGTCCGTCTACGCCCTCCTCCAACTCTACGAATACGCCAAAGTTGGTGAAGTTGCGTACAATTGCAGTGTGCTTGCTGCCTGCAGGATATTTCTCCTTAATAGTTGCCCAAGGGTCTGCCTTAAGCTGCTTGATTCCAAGAGACATCTTGTGCTCGTCACGGTCAAGGGTAAGAACCTGAGCCTCAACCTCCTCACCAAGCTTCAGGAAGTCCTGAGCGCTTCTGAGGTGTGAGCTCCAGCTCATCTCTGATACGTGGATAAGACCCTCAATACCAGGAGCTATCTCAACAAATGCGCCGTAGTCTGTAAGAACAACTACCTTACCCTTTACCTTGTCACCAACCTTAAGGTTTGGATCCAAAGCATCCCAAGGATGAGCGGTAAGCTGCTTCAGACCAAGAGCAATTCTCTTCTTCTCCTCATCAAAGTCGAGGATAACAACGTTGATCTTATCATCCAGGTGAACAATCTCCTCAGGGTTACCAATGCGGCCCCAGGAGAGGTCTGTAATGTGGATAAGTCCGTCAACACCGCCAAGGTCTACGAATACACCGTAAGAGGTGATATTCTTAACGGTTCCCTCAAGAACCTGACCCTTCTCAAGTTTAGAGATAATCTCGCTCTTCTGAGCCTCAAGCTCTGCCTCAATAAGAGCCTTGTGAGAAAGAACTACGTTGCGGAAGTCCTGGTTGATCTTAACAACCTTAAACTCCATAGTCTTCTCAACAAATACGTCGTAATCTCTGATTGGCTTCACATCTATCTGAGAACCAGGCAGGAATGCCTCAATTCCAAATACGTCTACAATCATACCGCCCTTTGTACGAGCCTTAATAAAGCCCTTTACAATCTCGTTCTTCTCAAATGCCTCGTTAACTCTGTCCCAAGACTTGAGAGAACAAGCCTTCTTATGTGAAAGAATCAACTGACCCTTCTTATCCTCTGGGTTTTCTACAAGTACATCTACTTTGTCACCTACTGCAAGGTCAGGATTGTATCTGAATTCATTTCTCTGGATAACACCCTCGCTCTTGTAACCAACGTTTACAATAACCTCTTTCTGAGTAAGACCGGTTACTGTACCCTCAATAACCTCATTCTCAGCAATCTTTGAAAGAGACTCGCTGTACTTCTGCTCAAGTTCCTCTTTAGACTCTGAAGACGGAACATTGTTCTCAAATGCGTCCCAGTCAAACTTAGCAGGGTCAATAGATCTGTTACTCTTTCTTTTTCTTGCGGGAGTTACCTCCTCATTTTCAACATTTTTAATTTCTTCGTTCATAATAAAAAAAACAAATTAGTAGTTAAACATTATTTGTAGATCAGCCCACGGGCTGAAATTCAAGCGTGCGAAGATATAAAAAAAAGTTAAATCCGCACTTATATTAAAAAGAAAAGTGTGATTTGCCCTTAGTAAAGCGTATCTGCCTTGGCAAAATCTGTGATGAAGGAGACTATCTCTTTCATGGCGGCCTGGATGTAGCGTTTTCCTTTCTCTGCGGTGGCTTTCTTTGGGTTTCCTACTCCGGTGTCTTTGGTGGTATATTTCCAGTCTCTTGGAGCCCAGGCTACTTTGGTATTCAGTCCTTTGATTTTAAAGTCTTTATGTTTGCCGTCACCTGCCGCTTTGAGGTTGACCAGTTCCGGATAGTAATGCATCATTACAGAGGTTTCCTGCTCTCCGGCGTGATCATCTATCTTCTCCTCAAAGTAATCCTTCTTTGGAATAAAGGAGAACCACTCGCATACAACAATGGAGAATGACGGGTCTTTGATAGTTATATCCCTTATCATTCCCTTAAAGATGTTGCCTCCGTGGCCGCTCATTATAAGGAGTTTGTTAATGCCCTGCTGCTTTAGGCTTGCAACAATGTCTTCCATAACCGCAATCTGAGTTCTTTGAGTTGTATGAATGCAGAAAGGAAGGTTTACCTGCCCGGGGTTCTGGCTTCCCAGAGGAATGCCGGGGAGAACCATAGTGTTAACTCCCTTCTTTGCAACCTTTTCTGCCGCCTCAAATGCAACAGCCTGAGCACAAAGCATATCTGTGCAGTATGGAAGATGCTTATTATGAGGTTCTGTTGAACCCCAAGGCAAAATGGCCAGATGGTAATGTCTCTTTTGAACATCACCCCATCCGGCCGTTGTTATATCAAATTTTGAATACATTCTCTTGTAAATTAGACTCCTGCAACCCTCTTTTTGTACTCAACAAGGCAGGCATCAAGCCTCTCATGAGCGGTGGTATCTCCAGGAACGTTGTGAGATGGATGGATATAGAGTTTAACACCGCGGTCTGCCAATATCTCAGCAACAGTACACATAGTCATCCAAACGGTTGTTACAAAAGCCATTGTGGAGAGAGGACCAATCTTATCCTGATGGTTCTTAAGATCTACGGAAGCATCCTGCAGAGGGCAGCAGCTGTCCACAACATAATCTGCTATCTGGAAGAGGTTCTTTCCGCAGGAGTGGCGAGGTACCTTATTGCCTGTCTGTGAAGAAGATCCGTAAGCAATAACTTTCATTCCGCGCTTCTGTGCCTCAAGAGCAACATCAATGTTAACGGCGTTGATTCCGGTGTGGGAGAAGAGCCATACAAGATCATCCTTGTGGAAGTTCCAACTGCTCATTATTGCCTTGCCGTAACCCTCTGCTCTCTCAAGCCAAAGGAACTGATTTATACCCATTTCACCGGTAATGTGGGTGAAGAATGTAAGCGGAAGTTCACAAAGTGGATGGAAGCCTACAAAGCCTCCTATTCTCGGATACATCTCCTCAATAGGAAGGTTGGCATGACCGCAGCCGAATGTATGAACAAGATGGCCTGCCTGGAGGCAGTCTGCCATAACGGTTGCAACTTTCTTAATCTGTTCCATCTGTGTGGACTCTATCTGATCCATAACGCTTATAGCGTTCTTTTTCCATTGATTAGCTAACATGATATTACGTTTTTATTTTCTATTATTTCTATTTTTCTTTGTTAATAAGTCTCTTACAAGCGGCAGTTGCTATTGGGGCAAGAATTAGAATAGCGACAATCATTGCAACTAAAACTATTGGGAAGTAGAGGTATGAGTTGGAGTTGAACATCTTTCCAACAAGGAAGTTGCCAAGGAACTGGCCGCAGAGGGCAATAAAGATTGCAGCAGAGAAGGCGGAACCGCTCAGTTTGCGGAAGACACCTCCCAAATGGCTGAGCATCACAGGATAAGTGGCACCCACTCCAAATCCAATCAGAGCCATTGCAGTCCAAACGGTTGCAGCAGAGTTGGAGAAGAAGTATATCATTCCAACCCCTATTGCCCCTATTATCATATAGATGGTAAGAACCACAATGTCTTTCATTTTCTTAAGGAAAGAACTTAAAGCAAACCTTCCAATCATCATACCCACTGTAAACCAGGTTAGTGAGAGTATAGCACTGCTCTCTGTAATGTTTCCCGCTCTTGTAAGATAGGATGTAGTGTAACTTCCGCTGGTTCCCTCAAATCCGCTCTGGAAGAAGAGCGTGAAGGCTACAAGCAGCAGGGCAGGAGAGAATAGCATCTTTGTGTAATCCTTTGCCTTTGGCTTATCTTCTTTAACCTCTGCAAGTTTTGCCTTTGGAAAGTAGGTCATAATGAAGAAGATAACAGAGATGAGCATTATTGCCGCAAATATTATCAGAGGAATCTTGTAGTCTGTAATAAAGAAGCAGGAGAGAGTCCAGAGCATTGCACCTATGCAATAGCAGGCTCCCAAAACGCTCATCTTACGGCCGCGTTTGGAATCATCATAAATATCTGATACAAGGGCGTTTGTTTCTCCGTTGAGAATTCCGCCGCCAAGTCCTACGCAGAATATACCGGCTATAAGAACCGTCATATCAACGGAATATGCCAGACACAGCAAACCGGCCAGCATTATAAGAGTACTTATAATAAGAAGCCATTTGTAGCCG
>CAMHRD010000115.1 GCA_946187365.1 uncultured Bacteroidales bacterium | reverse complement strand
TGGAGGAGTATCTACAATCTTACCCCTATTGAAGAGTCCGTTTGGATCCCAAAGCCTTTTAATCTCACGCATCATCTCATAGACCCTCTCTCCATACATAAGCGGAATGAACTCCCCTCTCAGCCTACCGTCTCCATGCTCTCCGCTTAGAGAACCGCGGTGCTTTTTAACTATCTGTGCAGACAGCGTGGCCACCTGTCTAAATCTCTTAATATCTGCAGGTTCCTTAAGGTTAAGAATAGGTCTTAGATGAAGTTCTCCAGTGCTTATATGGCCGTAGTAGACGCACTCAAGATTGAGTTCTTGGAGCATCTTCTTTACGTCTGCAATATACTCCGGCATTCTTGAGGGAGAGACTGCGGTATCTTCAATAACGCCGAATGGTTTGGCATCTCCCTTCATTCCGCTGAGCACTCCAAGGCCCGCCTTTCTGAGGTTCCACACTCTCTCTATATCTTTGCCATAAACCCTTGTGCAGCAATATGCTAAGCACCTGTTCTCAACTACATCCTTTTCAAAGGCGGCTGCATACTCCTCCATCTTTTCACCCTCAAACTCAGCAATAATCAGCGCCTGAGGTTCTCCGTTTACAAAGAAGAAGTTACGCTGCTGCTCAATGTTGGTTCTGGAGAGGGAGAGAATCTGACCGTCCATAAGTTCCACAGCAACAGGAGAATGGCCCAATGCAACAAGGTTGGCGTAAAGTGAATCTTCCAGTGAGTTGCAGTGA
Organism: uncultured Bacteroidales bacterium; assembly: GCA_946187365.1. GTDB lineage: Bacteria > Bacteroidota > Bacteroidia > Bacteroidales > UBA932 > Egerieousia. The sequence continues at coordinate 4,055 of CAMHRD010000115.1, read as the reverse complement.
GCGCAAACCACCATTCTCTCCTTTGGAGGAATTGGGTTGAGAGAGAGTTTAACCTCCGTAATAAAGGCAAGAGTTCCCTCGCTTCCGCAGAGCAATTTGCAAAGGTTTATACTCCTTCCTTCTATAACCTCATCTATTGCATAGCCTGTGCTGCGTCTTTTAAGAAATTTATCCGGGAAACTCTCCTCTATCTGTTTTGTTACATTGATATCCAGTCTCCATTTAATCAGCTGAGAATAAATACGTTGGATTAGGGTTACATTTTCATTGCCGTTATTCCAGAACTCCGCTCCAAAGCGCTCCTCAAGTTGAGAGATTGTGTAATCTTTAAAAAGTTCTGTTGAACCATCGCTGAGAATTACCTCAGCCTCAAGCAGATGGTGGCGTGTACTGCCGTAGATAAGAGAGTGTGTTCCGCAGGAGTTGTTGCCCACCATTCCGCCAACGCAGCAGCGGTTGCTGGTGGAGGTTTCAGGTGAGAAGAAGAGGTTGTATGGCTTTAGGGCAAGGTTGAGTTCATCTCGTACCACTCCGGGTTGGACTCTTACCCAACGTTCTTCCTTGTTGATTTCCAGAATTTTGTTCCAGTACTTGGAAATATCGCATACAATGCCGCTTCCTACAACCTGGCCGGCAATGGAGGTTCCGCCGGCTCTTGGAATAATATCCAACCGGTTCTCTTTTGCGGTTTTAAGGAGAGAGAGAACATCCTCTTTATCTTTTGGATAGCAGACACCGTAAGGCATTTGCCTATAGCAACTTGCATCTGTTGCGTAGGAGATTCTGTGAATAATGTCTCTTAAGATTTCTGCCATGGGGCACTTAGATTAGAGACTCCAATAACCCAGCTTCTTAATCTTCCCCCTATAGAGACCTTTGATATCTACAATCAGAGCGTTTGGTTTGCAAATGGAGATGAAATCCTTCTCTTTGAGGTTTCTCATCTGCTTGTGTGCAACAGCCACAACCACAGCATCATACCCCTTGCCTATCTTATCCGTCATTGTAATGCCGTAAACCTTCTTAACCTCATCCTTATCTGCATACGGGTCATAGACCTCTGTCTTTACTCCGTAACTGTTAAGTTCCTCTATTATGTTCACAACCTTGGAGTTGCGTATATCTGAAACATCCTCCTTAAAGGTGATTCCAAGAACCAGAACTTTTGCATCCTTAATCTGCTTTCCGGCCTTAATTAGTTCCTTTACAACCTTCTTTCCAATGTACCCGCCCATTGAATCGTTTACAAAACGGCCGGCGTTAATGACCTTGGTGTGATACTTAAGTTTATATGCCTTATGTACAAGATAATACGGATCTACGCCAATGCAGTGACCGCCCACCAGACCCGGGTAGAATTTTAGGAAATTCCACTTGGTTGAGGCAGCCTCTAAAACATCGTATGTGTTAATGCCCATTCTTCCAAAGAGAATGGAGAGTTCATTCATTAGGGCAATGTTCACATCTCTCTGAGTGTTCTCTATAATCTTTGCCGCCTCTGCAACTTTAATGGACTGTGCCTTATGGACTCCCGCCTCAATTATGCTTCCGTAGATTGCTGCAACTCTCTCAAGGGTAGACTTGTCTGAGCCGGAAACAATCTTTACGGTATTCTTCAGAGTATGTACTTTGTCTCCCGGATTTATTCTCTCCGGAGAGTAACCCACTTTGAAATCTTTTCCGAATTTAAGGCCTGAAAACTTCTCCAGTACGGGAACGCAATCCTCCTCCGTACACCCCGGATATACGGTAGATTCATAAACAACGCAGTCTCCCTTCTTAAGAACCTTTCCTACAATCTCAGAGGCGGAGAGCAGCGGTTTCAGATCAGGCTCGTTGGCCTCAGTAACAGGAGTTGGAACTGCTACAACAAAGAAAGTAGCACTCCTAAGCTCTTCAATATCAGAAGAGAAGGTAATGTTCTTATTCTTAAACTCTTTTGGAGCAAGTTCCTTTGAAGGGTCTATTCCCCTCTTCAGTTTTAAGACTCTCTCTCTGTCTATTTCAAACCCGATTACCTGAAACTTCTCCGCAAAGGCCAAAGCCAATGGAAGTCCCACGTAACCAAGACCAATGACTGCAATTTTCTCTCTTTTCATTTTAGGGTAACTATTTAGAAGGGCGTCCAAGAAGTTTATACAAATTGTTCTTGTAAACCTCCACCGCCGGTTGGTCAAACGGATTGACTCCCAGCATATAAGCGGATACTGCACAGGATACTTCAAAGAAGTAGAAAAGCATTCCCATATTCCACTCGTCTATCTTCTCAAGTTCCATATAGATGTTAGGAACACCGCCGCTGGTGTGAGCCATACGGGTTCCCTCCTCGGCTGCTCGGTTTATGTTCTCCAGAGTCCAGCCCTTAAGGTAGTCCAATCCGTCCAGGTTATCTGAAGATGAAGGAATTACCACCTCAACCTCTTTGCTTCCGGCAAGGATTGCGGTCTCAAACATAATTCTTTCACCGTCCTGAATGTACTGTCCAACGGAGTGCAGATCTGTTGTAAGATCCAATGTTGCAGGGAACAGGCCCTTATGCTCCTTTCCCTCACTCTCCGCAAAGAGCTGCTTTAGCCACTCACCCAGGTACTTAAGTTTAGGGTGGTAGTTTATAAAGACCTCTATCTTCTTACCCGATTTGTACATGAGGTTTCTAAGGGCAGCGTAACGCAGTGCAGGATTGTTGTCTGAGACCTCAAGCACGTGGTTCATAGCCTCCAGAGCTCCTCCCATGAACCTGTCAATGTTAAATCCGGCAACTGCAATTGGGAGCAATCCCACTGCAGAAAGCACTGAGTATCTGCCGCCTACGTTACCCGGCAGTGAGAGTGATACATATCCGTATTTCTCACTCATTGCTCTCAGGGCACCGTTGCTCTGGTCTGTTACGGTTATGATTCTGCGGCGTGTATCCTCAACGCCAAAGCGCTCTATCATCTGCTTTCTAAGGATTCTGAAAGCAAGTGCGCTCTCCAGGGTAGTACCTGATTTTGAGATTACTATAAGGCCGTAAGATTTCTTTTTAAGGTAGCCCAGAAGGTCACTCATATAATCCTCACTGAGTGAGTAACCTGCAAAGACAATATGGGGAGCGTTTCTCTCTCCGGCAGATGCAAAACTGTGGGAGAAGGCCTCCAACGCACACTTGGCACCCAGGAAAGAACCACCAATTCCCACAACCACAACAACATCCATTACGTTAATCCAGCGGCTTGCAATCATCTTGCAGTCTGCAATCAACTTCTTGTTGTCATCTTTTGGAAGGGAAAGCCAGCCGTTCATGCTTCCGCCACGGCCCTGGCCGCTTAAGAGAAGTTTAAGTGCAGATTTTGCACTCTCAAGTGCTGAGTTGTAATCCTTTGCAGAGACAAACTTCTCTGCCATCTCCGTCTTCAGTTCAAGCATACCCGTTACTTTTTAACGTCATATTCGCAGAACTTACTGTTACCGCTAATATACTCAGGCACAGTCTTTTTCATTAAGCGAACCATCTCCGGAATCTCCACCTTGTAAGCCATAGTGGCCAGTTCCTGGGTTACGCAATCCGCCTCTTTGTATTCATACTCCCTAACCTTGGCAATACGGATACGTTTGTGGAATGCAGGAAGTGTATTCTCCTTGTCTGAGAGAACCTCCTCATAGAGTTTCTCTCCCGGACGCAGACCGGAGTATTCAATCTTAATATCCTTATCCGGAACAAATCCGGCAAGTGAAATCATTCTTCTGGCAAGCTGGTCTATCTTAATAGGCTCGCCCATATCAAATACAAATATCTGATTACCTGAAGAGAGCGTTGCTGCCTCAAGCACCAGGCGGCAGGCCTCAGGAATGGTCATAAAGAATCTTGTAATGTCCTTATGGGTTACGGTTACAGGACCTCCCTCCTCAATCTGCTGGCGGAACCTTGGAATAACGGAGCCGTTGGAGCCCAGCACGTTACCAAATCTTGTAGTAACAAACTTGGTTCTTCCCTTAACCTCTCCCTTCTCAACGGCAAGACCCAAAGACTGAACGTAAATCTCTGCCAGACGCTTAGAGCAACCCATAATATTTGT
>CAMHRD010000114.1 GCA_946187365.1 uncultured Bacteroidales bacterium | reverse complement strand
ATGTTATCACTCTTACTTTATCAGTTTAAGCTGAATCCTTTGACGTTTAAGATCCACCCCAATCACCTGAACTGTTACAATCTGGTGAAGTTTCAAAACCTCAGATGCGGAACGGATATAACGGTTACTCATATTGGAGATATGGATAAGGCCGTTCTGCTTTATTCCAATATCTACAAAGGCTCCGAATGCCGTGAGGTTGGTAACAATACCCGGGAGTTCCATACCCTCCTTAAGATCCTCAATTGTAGAGATCTGGTCTGAGAATGCAAACTCCTTTACGCTCTCTCTTGGGTCTCTGCCCGGTTTCTTTAACTCCTCAGCAATATCTTTCAGTGTTGGAAGACCCACGTCCTCTCCAACGTAATTCTCTAACTTAATGGAGTTTACCCTCTCCTCATTTCTTATCAGATCCTTAACGGTGCACCCCATATCCTTTGCCATTCTCTCCACAAGTGCGTAACGCTCAGGGTGTACTGCCGTGCTGTCCAATTCATTCTCTCCTCCGTTTATTCTGAGGAATCCGGCCGCCTGCTCGTAAGCCTTCTTACCCAGACGGGGTACATCCAGGAGTTTCTTACGGCTGGAGAATGGACCGTTATCCTTTCTGTAAGAGACTATGTTCTTGGCAGTTGCAGGTCCTATTCCGGAAACGTATGAAAGCAGATGAGGACTGCCGGTATTAAGGTCTACACCCACCGTATTTACGCACATCTCAACTACGTCTGGTCTACATCATGCTGATACTGACCAACTCCCAAGGATTTAGGGTCTATCTTAACGAGTTCCGCCAGAGGATCCATAAGGCGCCTTCCAATGGAAACCGCACCTCTTACAGTTACGTCATACTCCGGAAACTCCTCTCTTGCAGTCTCTGATGCAGAGTAGATTGAAGCACCGTCTTCGCTTACGGAGTAAATCTTTACCGGATGGTCAAATGTAAGGCGGCGGATAAAGGCTTCCGTCTCTCTGGAAGCAGTTCCGTTACCTATTGCAATTACCTCAATATTATACTTTTCCACCATCTCCATAATCTTTCTCATAGCCTCCATCTTCTGATTGATTGGAGGGTGAGGCATAATTACATCGTGATGCAAAAGAGTGCCCTGGGCATCCAGACAGACTACCTTACAGCCGGTTCTGAAGCCCGGGTCAATTGCAAGGGTTCTCTTCTGCCCTACCGGAGGGGCCAGAAGCAGCTGACGCAGGTTGTCTCCGAACACCTTCACAGCCTCCAGATCTGCACGCTCTTTGGCCACCTTAAGTGTCTCATTTTCAATGGACGGATCCAGCAGACGCTTGTAAGCATCCTCCTCCGCAAGTTCTATCTGAGAGAAGAGTTCTCTCTCCGGGAACTTCTTTCCCTTATAGAAGTTACGGCTTATAATCTTAAGTGCAATAGCATCATCTACAGAGACTTTCACGCTCAGCACCTTCTCATCTACCGCACGCAGTATTGCCAACACCCTGTGAGAAGGCATTTTAGAGATTGGAGAAGAGAAATTGAAATAGTTGCTGTAGTTTTCTCCCTCCTCCTCTTTTCCTTTAACAACCTTAGTCTCAAGAATTCCGGAACGGCCGTAATATGAACGCAGCTCCTCTCTTATCTCCGCCTTTTCTGAAATCTGCTCCGCGATAATATCCCTTGCACCTGAAAGTGCAGCCTCCACATCCGGTACCTTTTCGTTAATAAAACTCTCTGCAACCTTCATCATATCAGGAAAATGGAGTGAGAGCATCTTCTGAGCCAGAGGCTCCAGGCCGTTCTCCTTTGCAACCGAGGCTCTGGTTCTTCTCTTAGGACGGAAAGGAAGATAAAGGTCTTCCAGCTTCTGCATCTCAACGCACTCATCTATGGCTTTTTGCAGTTCCGCCGTCATCTTTTCCTGCTCCGTAATACTCTTGATTACAGCCTCTTTCCTCTTGTCCAGTTCCTGGAACTTCTGGCAAAGGAAGTTGGTTTCCGCCACCTCAACGTCTGTCATTGAACCGGTGGCCTCTTTACGGTATCTGGAGATGAAAGGAACTGTAGCCCCCTACTCTTTAGACCGAGTTTGTCTGCAATAAAATTTATGTATAGTGTATTCATATCAATCGTGACTCACCTGCTGCAGGCGCTCTCTGTAGGCGGAGAAGATATTGGACTTTGAGACAAAACCAACATAGCGTCCCTTATCATCCACAACAGGAAGGTTCCATAATCCGGTCTTTTCAAACTTCTTCATTACCAAATCCATCTTATCCGTTACTTGAACCTTGTTGTACGAGATTATCATATAGTCCTCAATAGGACGGTCATACTTATCTCTGTTGAACATATCCTGTTTAACGTCTCTCAGGAAGACTATTCCGGTGAGATAGCCCTCATCGCTTAGGACAGGATAAATATCTCTGGTTGAGTGAGCTATGACATTTATAAATGAGCCAAGTGTTTCAGAACTCTTTATAGAAGTAAAGTTCGTCTCCACCAAATCGCTGATTTTGAGAAGGGTAAGCACCGCCTGGTCCGAATCGTGAGTAAGAAGATTACCCTGTTTTGCAATACGCTTGGTATAGATGGAGTAAGGCTCAAAAATTCTGATAGTTGCGTAGGAGATTGCAGAGGTTATGATAAGCGGCATCAAAAGGGTGTAACCGCCTGTTATCTCCGCAATTAAGAAGATAGCAGTCATAGGAGCCTGCATGACTCCCGCCATAAGACCGGCCATTCCTACAAGTACAAAGTTTGTCTCCGGAAGTGAGAGGCCCAGAAGGTTGGTGCTGCGGGCAATCACAAATCCCAGAATACCACCCATAAAGAGGGTCGGTCCAAATGTTCCTCCCACACCGCCTCCTGAGTTGGTGCAGGTCATCGAGAATACCTTTACCAAAAAAACCAGCAGGAAGAATAGCGGAAGAGTCCAAGGATAGTTGAAAAGAGAGGAAAAGATGCTGTTCCCCACAGAGTGTAAATCATTATCGTTGAGAAGGTCTGTAAGACAGCCGTATCCCTCGCCGTAAAGCGGAGGGAATAGGAATATCATAACTCCCAGACTTATAGCGCACAAGATCCATCTCTTAAACGGGTTGAGAATCTTCTTCAGCCTGTCTTCAGCCATCAGAGTGGTACGGGTAAAGTAGAGTGAGGCAAAGCCGCAGATTATTCCGAATATGATGTAGTAAGGAATGTTTCCCAGATTGAAAGGAGTAAGGGTGTTGTCTAAGGCAACGGCATCTCCCATCAAAAGGTAAGTTACGGTAGTGGCTGTCACTGAACTCAATACAAGAGGAAGGATTGAGGTCATTGACAAATTGAAGAGCAAAATCTCCAGGGTAAAAAGCACTCCCGCCATAGGGGCCTTAAAGATTCCTGCAATTGCACCGGCGGCTCCGCAGCCCAGAAGCAGGGTCATATTTTTGTAGGACATACCCAGCTTACGCCCTATGTTTGAGCCAATTGCAGCACCGGTATAAACTATCGGCGCCTCAGCTCCAACAGATCCTCCAAAGCCGATTGTTATTGCACTGGTAACCATTGAGGACCACATATTGTGCCCCTTTATCTTGGATTCGTCTTTGGAAATAGCCAGCAGAACCTTTGTAACTCCGTGAGAGATATTGTCTCTAACCACGTATTTTACAATGAGATATGCAATCAGCATACCCACACCTGGATAGATCAGATAGAGGAAACTTGATGAGGAGGTTTTAAACCATCCCACCAAGACCCACTGTACAAAATGGATGGAGAGATTCAGAAGAGTGGCGGCCAATCCGCAACAGAGGCCTGTAACAAAAGCGAGCATGAGAATTGCTCTCTGCTCGGGCATTTTGCTGAACCACTTCTTCAAGCGGCCCAAAAAACTAGGTTTCTTGGAGTCTTTATTCGATGTCATCATCAGAGTCTGACATGTTCTCCGTATTGTCATCCGGGAAGGTCTCGCCCTCTGTTGGAACATCAGATGCGTCTGCATCCGGGAAGAGCTCTTTCTGAGCATCCTCTGCATTATCTATCTTAAGTTCCATCTTAATGAGATAGACGCTGTCTTCTGTCTCAACCGTAAGAGCATAGAAAGATGATCCGTCCGGTTTATCTACCTTGAAGAGGTCTCCCATATAGTCTGAGTAACCTCTAGGATATTTCTCTTTGAAAGCAGCCTCCAGATCCTCTCTCTCACTCATTCTGCCGTAACTTACAACCAGCCTTTTCTTTCCGCTTATAGATGATGGAACTCCCACATTATTAGGCTTTTCATTGGTCATCATTACCGGAGACTTGGTCTGCTTCTCAACGGAGTTAGGCTTAATCTTTCTAACGTTCAGCGCAGAAGGCTGAACCTGAGGCTGTTTTACCTCCACCTTCTTAACGGGAGCAACCTTCTTTATTGGAGCGGCCTTTGGAGCCGGAGTTTTCTTCACGATAGGTTTCTTTACCGGAGCCTTCTTCACAGGTGCCTTCTTTACAACCGGCTTCTTTGCAACTACCTTCTTTACAGGCGCTTTCTTAACGGGAGCTTTCTTTGCAGGAGCCTTCTTTGCAACTGGCTTCTTTGCAACTACCTTTTTAGCAGGAGCTTTCTTTACTGCAGGCTTTTTGGCAGCGGCCTTCTTAGCCGGTGTAACCTTCTTTGCCACAGTGGCTTTAGCCTTCACACTCCCGGTTGTTTTTTTAGTTGATTTAACAACCTGCTTTTTAGCAGGTGCCGCTTTCTTTGTATTTTTCTTAACAGTAGCCACTTTAATTGTTTTTTAATAAGGTTTTGCCTTGCAATTATAGTGTATTTTTTCAAAAACAAAAACAATTTGAATTATTTCTTGAAGAAATAAGATTTCTGCTCTCTGAGTTTTTGGATATT
>CAMHRD010000113.1 GCA_946187365.1 uncultured Bacteroidales bacterium | reverse complement strand
GTGGGAAAGTGGGTAGCCGCCAACTTCAAAAAGCCTCATCAGTTACGACTGATGAGGCTTTTTTTGTTGGCAATGCTGCCGCTTCTTTTTATGAAATCTATTTCTTGAAGTCTGCGAGTGAGTGGATTGTGATACCGCTGCGGAGCTTAGGCTCAAACCAGGTAGTCTTTGGAGGCATAATGTTGCCTGTGTCTGCAATGGTTATAAGCTGACGCATAGAGACAGGGTAGAGCGCAAATGCTGCAACCATCTCTCCGCTGTCCACTCTCTTCTTCAGTTCACCCAGACCTCTGATTCCGCCAACAAAATCTATTCTGTTAGAAGTTCTAAGGTCTTTGATATCCAGAAGTTTGTCTGCAATGTACTCAGAGAAGACTGATACATCCAGAACTTTGATAGGATCATTGTCATCATATGTACCAGGCTTTGCGGTAAGTGAATACCACTCTCCGCCAATGTACATAGAGAAGTTGTGAAGAGCTGCAGGACGGTAAATCTCCGCTCCCTTCTTTTCAACTGTGAAGAACTCCTCAAGTTTCTTAATGAACTCATCTTTTGTCATACCGTTAAGATCCTTAACTACTCTGTTGTAGTCTATAATCTTAAGCTGGCTCTCCGGGAATACAACAGCCATAAAGTAGTTATACTCCTCGTTGCCGGTATGGTTAGGATTCTGTGCTCTCTTCTCTGCGCCTACTCTGCCTGCAGCAGCTGTACGGTGGTGACCATCAGCTACATAGAAAGCAGGGATTGTTGAGAAAATCTTTGTGATTCTTGCAATGGTTGCATCATCATCAATCACCCACATCTTGTGACCGAAGCCGTCTTCTGCAACAAAGTCATACTCTGCTGGTTTCTCTTTAACGGTCTTTTCAACTATTGCATTAATCTCAGCATTATCCGGATAGGCAAAGAAAACAGGCTCAACGTTGGCGTTCTGAATCCTTACGTGGATCATACGGTCATCCTCTTTCTCTTTGCGGGTAAGCTCGTGCTTCTTAATTGCACCGCTCATGTAATCATCTGTGTTGGCGCAAACTACAAGGCCGTACTGAGTTCTGCCGTCCATGGTCTGAGCATAAACGTAGTACTGCTCTTTAGGATCCTGCTTAAGCCATCCCTTCTCTTGCCACTTCTTAAAGTTCTCAACGGCTTTGTCATAAGTTCTCTGCTCGTGCTCTCCGGCAATAGGGTCAAAATCTATCTCAGGTTTGATAATGTGGAGCAAAGATTTTTCACCTGCCTCTGCCTTTGCCTCTTTAGAATTGAGGACATCATAAGGGCGTGAAGCAACCTCTTTAACTATCTCCTTTGGAGGACGGATAGCTGCAAACGGTTTTACTTTTACCATAATTCAATACTCTGATTTAGAATTTATTAACCTGGAACTTTGTGCAACCGCTCTTAAAGAACTCAACAATCTGGTTTGCTGCTGCAAGACCTGCGTTGAGGTTAGCCTCTGCAGTCTCCGCACCCTGTTTCTTAGGTGTAGCAAATACTCTCTTGCCAAACTTCTCTTTGAGAACTTCAATGTTAGCAGGAGCAATATCTGTGATGTACTTAAGGTCTTCTCTCTCCTCCAGAACTTTCTCAAGTTCTATCTCGTTGATAACCTCTTTTCTTGCAGTGTTTACAAGGCAACCACCCTTTGGCATCTTGCTCAAAAGAGCGTAGCCAATAGAGCCCTTAGTCTGCTCATTTGCAGGGATATGCAGAGAGATAAAGTTGCTCTTTGAATAGAGTTCGTCCAAATCTTTTGCAACAATGACACCCTCTGATTCCATCTTCTCTGTTGGAACGAAAGGATCAAAAGCCATAATCTGCATACCGAAAGATTTTGCATGCTCAGCAACCAATCTTCCTACGTTTCCGTAAGCCTGAATTCCCAAAGTCTTACCCTTAAGCTCGCTTCCGGTACCAGGAGTAAACTGGTTTCTTGAGATGTAAATCATCATACCAATGGCCAGCTCTGCAACTGCGTTGGAATTCTGACCAGGGGTATTCATAGCAACAATCTTTCTCTCTGAAAGTGCCTGAAGATCAAGGTTGTCAAAGCCCGCACCTGCACGTACCACAATCTTTAGATTCTTAGCAGCGTCAACTACCGCCTTGGTAACTTTGTCTGAACGTACTATGAGTGCGTCTGCATCTGCAACAGCAGCCAGAAGTTTATCCTCCGTTCCGTATTTCTCAAGAGCGGCAAAGGTGTGACCTGCACTCTCCACGATATTTTTGATACCCTCTACAGCCTTGGCTGAGAAAGGTTTATCTGTAGCAACAAGAACTTTCATAATCAACTATTTTGTATGTTGTTTCTCAAATTCCTTCATGCACTTGATAAGAGCCTTAACGCTGCTTACAGGGCAAGCATTGTAGATAGAAGCTCTGAATCCGCCAACTGAACGGTGACCCTTAACACCCATCATACCGTTTGATTTAGCAAACTCTAAGAAGTTGGACTCCAACTCTTTGTACTCAGGAGCCATAACAAAGCAAACGTTCATGATAGAACGATCCTCTGGATTTGCAGTTCCAACGAACATTCTATTGCGCTCAATCTCATCATAAAGCATCTCTGCCTTCTCAACATTGATCTTGTTGATCTTCTCAACACCGCCAATGCTTCTTAACCATCTGAGGGTCTGAGTCATAATGTAGATAGCAAATACAGGAGGAGTGTTGAACATACTCTCTTTCTCAATGTGAGTTCTGTAGTCCAACATTGTAGGGATGTAGTTGGAAACTTTACCAAGAACATCATCTCTTACAATTGCAAATGATACACCTGCAGGACCTACGTTCTTCTGAGCACCACCGTAGATAAGACCATACTTGGTAACATCTACAGGACGGCTCATAATGTCTGAAGACATATCTGCAACCAATGTTACAGGGCTGTCCATATCGTACTTGATCTCAGTACCGTAGATAGTGTTGTTGGTTGTAATGTGGAAGTAATCCAAATCTGTAGGGATTGTGTAATCCTTTGGAATGTAGCAGTAAGTCTTGTCTGCAGAAGAAGCAACTGCAAATGCAGCGTCAGAAGCAAGTCCTCTGCTCTTTGCAATTCCCTGAGCCTCCTTCAGAGCCTTCTTTGCCCAAACACCGGTCTCAAGATAACCAGCCTTTTTCTCAAAGAGGTTCATTGCAACATAAAGGAACTGAAGAGAAGCACCACCACCTAAAAAGAGAATGTGGTAGTTATCCGGAATGCCCAAAAGCTCTCTCCAGAGCTGACGGCACTCGTTCATAACGTTCTCCCACTCCTTGCTGCGGTGAGAAATTGAAACTACAGGGATGCCGGTACCTGCAAAATCTTTAAGTGCATCAATTGTTGAATCTATTGCCTGCTCAGGAAGCACACATGGGCCTGCAAAGAAATTATAAGCTTTTTTCATATCTCTAGTTTTAATTAATTCCTATTTGACAAATATACAAATAATATTGATAGCAAAAATCCTTATCTTTGTTAAAATTCAATTGTAACCCTTATGAAACGTTTTCTTTTACTCGCGATGGCTCTCTTTGGAGCCCTGGTCTATCCTACGGATGTGGATGGCTGTACAAACCTTATTGTTGGAAAGAAGGCCTCCGTAGACGGAAGCGTCATCTGCACCTATAACTGTGACGGATTCGGATATGCCGCATCTCTGACCTACTCTCCTGCAGGAATGCACGCTCCCGGAGAGATGATTAACGTAAGAAACTGGTTCTCTCCGCAGAAGGATAATATGCTTATACCGCAGGTTCCTTACACATATGGAGTTATGGGCCTTATGAATGACCATCAGGTTTCTATTGTGGAGACAACCTGGGGCGGACGTCCGGAACTCAGAAACAAGGAGGGCTGGCTCGGATACTTTACCCTTATGCAGATTGCTCTTCAGAGAGCGGCAACCGCAAGAGAGGCTATTGCCGTTATGCATCAGCTGGTTCAGGAATACGGATACAATGAGACTGGTGAGTCCTTTGCAGTATGTGATAAGGATGAGGCCTGGATTATGGAACTCATTGGAAAGGGTGAAGGAAGAAAGGGTGCAGTTTGGGTAGCAAGGCGTGTTCCGGATGATTGCATAACCGCTTACGCCAACTCCAGCCGCATACGTAAATTCCCTCAGGCTAAGAAGATAGACAAGAAACTCGGATTCTATGTGGTTGAGAACGAGTGCATGTACTCACCGGATGTTATCTCTTTTGCTAGAGAGATGGGATACTTTAACGGAGAGGACAAAGACTTCAGTTTCCGTGAGGCTTACGGACCAATGGACTTCAGTACCATAAGATACTGCGAGGCAAGAGTTTGGAGTTTCTTCCGCCACCACTATGACAAGGCTGTTATAGACAGTTATCTTCCTTTCATTAACGGAAAGGTGGAGATCTGTGATGAACTTCCACTTTGGATAAAGCCGGAGAAACCTGTAAGCGTAAGAGATATAATGAACGATATGAGAGACCATTACGAGGGTACCGCTCTGGATATGACAGCAGATATAAGTGCCGGTCCATGGGGTTCACCATACCGTCATCAGTCTATAAACCTCTACACCAGCGATTCTACCAAACTCTTCAGAGAGAGACCAATAGGCTGCCAGCAGAGTGCAATGACAATGGTTTGCCAGATGAGAGACTGGCTGCCGGACGAGGTGGGCGGAGTTACCTACTTCAATCTTGACGATGCTACTATGGTTGCATATGTGCCTGTATATTGCGGAAATACATACGTTCCGGAACCTTTCCGCAGGGAGAACAACAACATTATGGAGTTCAGCACAAAGAGCGCATTCTGGATGAACAACTTTGTTGCAAATATGATTTACCCGAGATGGAGCGCCATGATTC
>CAMHRD010000112.1 GCA_946187365.1 uncultured Bacteroidales bacterium | reverse complement strand
ATCCAACAGGAAATCCTCATTTACCTTGGCTCCTACGTTTACGTTGCGGCCAAACTTTTCAATCTCCTTGGCCATAACCTCAATCATATCCGCATCCAAATCCACACGGTTCTCCATAATGGCCACAAAGATGTGATAACCTGTAGGATAGAGCTTGTAGGAGTAGCCCATCCTCTTCTGGAACTCGGTAATAGTTCTAAGAGGAGCCTGGCGTGTTGTTACCAGCACTCCCTCAGATATTACAAAAGAGACGCTCTCCTCGGAGTAACTGTCAGGTCCCGGGGAGATAAAGTCCGTATTTGCAAAGATTGCGTTGTCTGTTTCTGAATAGCGAGAAGAACTCTCAATCTCCTCCGCCTGAGCGCGGCTCTGGAGGGTTGTTTCCAGGAATTCCTCAACTGCTTGTGTCTCAACTCTTTCAGGTTCATACAAATCTATCCACAGGACATCATCAAATCCAAGTTTCTCTATCAGTACATTTACATCTGATGTAGTCAGAATCTGCCCTTTAGATTTGTAAAATACCTGAATCATACTCCGGCCTCCTTCTTTGTTAATGAGTTAGACATCACAGACTTCATTTTTTAAACCGTGCAAATTTAAGAATTTTTCTTTGAGAAAAGCATCATTCCCAGGAATGTAAGTGCTGCAATTACCAAAATCAGGGCAAATCCGAAGTTATAACCCCAGCCGAATACTGAATTCTGGATGCAGTAGCATATTACCGGAACAATGACGCAGATGAACGGAACGGCCTTGTCACAGGTATTCCACTTGGTAAGGATTCCGTACATAAATACTCCAAGCAGCGGGCCGTAAGTATATGAAGCAATGGCGTATACCATATTGATTACGGAATCGCTCTTAAGGGCGTTGAAGGCAACCATAAGGATTACAAAGAGGATTGCCATTATAACGTTTACGGTCTGTCTTACCTTTTTCTTCTTCTGTTCATCCCACTCCCTCTTCTCCATTCCAATCAAATCTATGCTGGCGGAGGTTGTAAGCGAGGTGATTGCGTTAGCGCAGGAAGGATATGCGGCAGAGATAAGTCCCACAAAGAATACCACTCCTACAACAGGTCTCAGGCTGAATGCAACCGTAGGGAAGATCTTGTCCGCCTCAACACTGCCTGTAGCACCGGTTACAGAGGCAAGAAGATCCGGATGGTTAATCATAAAGATAGCCAGAACTGCACCTATCGTGAGGAAGAGGAGGTTTACAGGAATCATCATGGCAACTGAGGTCATCATGTTCTTCTGGCTCTCCTTCAAGTTCTTACAGCTGAGGCTCTTCTGAATCATAGATTGGTCAAGACCGGTCATTGCAATAGGTACAACCAAACCGCTGATGAATCTCTTAAGCCAGTTGGTTCCGTGAGACCAGTCGGTATCAAATATATCTGAGTGGGAATCTGCGTGTACGTTAGAGAGCATCTCAGAGAATCCCCAGCCCAACTCCTTGCAAATGAATAAGAGTGAGAGCACTACGGCCACAATCATAAAGGTTGTCTGGAAGGTGTCTGTCCAGATAATGGTCTTTACTCCGCCCTTAAGGGTGTAGAGAATTGCAATCAAAACAAAGATTGCTGAGGCCAGCCAGAACGGCATCATTGGTGAACCGTCCGGACGGATAAGCACAAAGTTGTAGATAACAAAGACAACCAAAAATGTTCTTACAGTTGCTCCTAACAGTCTGGAAATGATAAAGAAAGAGGCTCCGGTCTTGTAACTGCAAACGCCGAATCTCTTCTCCAGATATGCATAAATGGAGGTCAGATTCATTCTGTAGTAAAGCGGCAGAAGGACCCCCGCTATAACAGCATATCCGCCTATCATTCCAATAAGCATTGGCAGATACCAGAATCTCTCGTTGTAAACGTTACCCGGAACGCTCATAAATGAAACGCCGCTCAGGGATGCGCCTATCATTCCGTAAGCAACTATAAACCAGTTGGATTTACGGTTACCGGTAAAATAGGAACTGTTGTCTGCCTTCTTGCTGGTAACGTGTGCAATAACAAAGAGTATTGCGGTATAAACCAGGAATGTAATTAGGAGAATTGTAGAATTCATACTTCTCAAATTTTAAATGGTTGTCTGTTCTCAATTGATTTTGCAAGGGTAAGCTCATCCGTGTACTCAAGGTCATCTCCAAATGCCACTCCGCGAGCAATGGATGAGATTACTATCTCATATTTTTTCAGTCTGTTATAAATGAAGTAGGAGGTTGTCTCCCCCTCCATACTTGTACTCAGGGCCAGTATCACCTCTTTTATCTCCCCCTTTTTTATTCTCTCCTCCAGCTCCGCGATGGGTAAATCTGAAGGGCCCACACCGTCTATGGGAGAGATTATCCCGTCCAGCACGTGGTATAAACCGTTGTACCTCTGAGTGTTCTCAATGCTCAGCACATCTCTTACGCTCTCCACCACACAGACCACACTCCGGTTTCTGGAGGGGCTGGAGCAGATTGGACACAACTCGCTGTCAGATACCATATTGCAGATCTTACAGCGCTTTACGTCACTCCTTAAAGAGATGAGGCTCTGAGCAAAAAGTTCAACATTCTCCTTTGGTTGTTTAAGGATAAAGAGCGCCATTCTCAAGGCACTCTTTTTTCCTATTCCGGGCAGTTTTGAAAAATGCTCAACCGCCCTGTCTAACAACTTAGAGGAGGTATTCATCTCTATTTACCTGCCTTATAAGCATCTACACCGTTTCTTACGGAACCGTACTTGAGCAGATACTCTTTAGCCTTCTCGTAATCCGTAATACCGGTCTCATCCATAATCATACGGGTTCCTCTGTCCACCAACTTCTTGTTGGAGAGCTGCATATCCACCATCTTGTTGCCCTTTACGTGGCCAAGTTTAATCATTGCGGAGGTAGATATCATATTGAGTATAAGTTTCTGAGCGGTACCGGATTTCATTCTGGTAGAGCCGGTTACAAACTCAGGACCTACAACGGCTACTATCGGGATATCTACAACCTCGGCCACCTTTGCACCAGGGTTGCAGGTAATGCAGGCGGTAAGGAGTCCCTTCTCTCTTGCCTTTGCGCAAGCGCCTACTACGTAAGGAGTTGAACCGCTGGCAGCAATTCCTACAACTGAGTCATAACCGCCAATGTTGAACTTCTCAAGATCCTTCCAACCCATCTCGTAATCATCCTCTGCATTCTCCACAGCCTTGCGGATTGCGGTATCACCACCGGCAATAAGACCAATTACCAGATCGTAAGGAGCTCCGTATGTAGGAGGTATCTCGCTGGCATCCAGGATTCCCAACCTTCCGCTGGTTCCGGCACCCAGATAGAAGAGGCGTCCGCCCTTCTTCATTCTCTCCACCAAACCGTCTACAAACTTGGTTATCTGAGGAATACACTTTCCAACTGCAATTGGAACGCTCTGATCCTCATTGTTCATTCCCTTAAGAAGCTCCTCCGTTGTCATCTTATCCAGATGAGCGTAGTTGGAGGACTGCTCTGTTACTCTATTCAAACTCATTGTCTTAAGTTATTTAGCCAGATATTTCTCTTTGTGATACTCAATAAGTCCGTCAATAGGTGAACGGAGAACCTTTCCAACCTTCACACCGCACTCAACAGCAACCTCTTCCAGCTCTCTTCTGAAGATATAACCTATTGAACCAACAACGTTCATTGGGTACTCCTTGTAGTTGTAACCGTAAACGTTTCTGGTTATGAAATCTTTGAATCCGCTCTTAAGAAGGCCCTGCATGTACTCTGTATCTCTGTACTGCTCAATGAAATATGAGAATGAAGCCAGGAATCTGTTAGGAGCAGGCTGCTTGTAAACCTTATCCACAATCTTCAGATAGTCCAAATCGTATTTCTCAATGAAAGCCTTCTCTATATCCTTAGGAAGCAGACCTTTAATGAAATCTGAGATTAGACGCTTTCCAAAGTATCCGCCGCTGGCCTCATCTCCAAGTATAAAACCGCCTGCGTTTACGTGCTCGGCCATCTTCTCACCGTCAAAGAAGCAGGAGTTAGCACCTGTTCCAATAATGCAGGCTATACCCTTTCCGTCTCCGCAAAGAGCTCTGGCAGCCGCCAGCATATCTGATGCTGCAAAGCATTTTACGCCCGGGAATACCTCGTTGAAAGCACTTTCAAGGTCACTTCCCACAGAATCTGACACCACGCCTGCACCGTAGAAATAAACCTCTGAAACATTGCTTCCTATTATGGAAGAGAGACTTACCTGAAGTATATTAACTATTTTCTCCTTTGTGATAAATACCGGATTGATGCCGGCAGTCTTTACTGATACGGTTGTTCCGTCCTCTTTGATTGCAACCCAATCCACTTTAGTTGAGCCGCTGTCTGCTACTAAAATCATATTTGTATGTTTAGATTATTACTATCAAATCGCGCAAATATACTAATTATTTAGATATACTCCCCTTCTTTTCCAATGCCAAAAGCCGTAGATTGCAGAGATGGAGTAAAAGGTATAGAGCAGTGCCATCCAGTACATCTCCTGGCTAAAGCACATCAGGGTGGAGAGAATGTCCGCCACAATCCACACCAGCCACTGCTGCAGATAGGTCTTTACCAGCCATATTGTTGCTATTATGCTCAGAACAAAGACCATAGCATCCAAAACGGAAGACTCGTCCCCTATCTCTT
Organism: uncultured Bacteroidales bacterium; assembly: GCA_946187365.1. Classification (GTDB taxonomy): domain Bacteria; phylum Bacteroidota; class Bacteroidia; order Bacteroidales; family UBA932; genus Egerieousia. The sequence goes on along the minus strand of CAMHRD010000112.1, from coordinate 197 downwards.
TAAGAAGGAACATCAGCCCAACGGAGAGCACCACAAAGGCAACTAAACTTATAATCACCGCCTTAAGACTTAGAGGTCTCAGGTGAATCTTATCCTTCTCTGAACCCTCATCCTTTAACCGTCTGGCATCTCTCATCCAGGCAAAGATGCCCCACACCGCTGTTCCTACATAGTAGATATTCAGGCACATGGAGGCA
>CAMHRD010000111.1 GCA_946187365.1 uncultured Bacteroidales bacterium | reverse complement strand
TATTAAGCTCTTCTTTCCTTCCATCTTCCTCTGTTACTTTTGTTCCAATAATTTTGTGAGTTCTATAAAATCTTCTACGCCAAGTTGCTCCGGTCTCTTGTCCAGATAAGGAGATTTTTCAAGCTCCTCTTTTGCTACTGAATTGAGATTTGCAGCAAGGGATTTAATGGAGTTTCTTACGGTCTTTCTTCTCTGGCCGAAGGTTGTCTTTACAACGCTCTTGAAGAGTTGCTCATCACAACCCAGAGACTCCCTTGTGTTTCTCCAAAGCCTTATCACTCCGCTTTTTACCTTAGGCGGCGGAACAAATGAGTTCTCATCTACGGTGAAGAGATACTCAATGTCATACCAGCATTGCAGAAGCACGGAGAGTATGCCGTAATCCTTTCCGCCCGCGTCTGATGCAAGGCGTTCTGCAACTTCCTTTTGCAACATACAGACAACCTGTGTTACCCTATCTCTGTCTTCTAAAATTTTGAAGAAAATCTGAGAGGAGATATTATATGGGAAGTTGCCTATGATATAGACTTCATTGCCGTTGGTTCCCTTTTTGATTTCCGTTACGGAAGGGAAGATTTCTTCAAGGTTGCTCTTAAGAAAATCTCTCTGCTGCAGAGTGTAAAGGAACTGCGGGAAGCGGTCTCTCAGTTTATCTATGGACTCCTGATCTATCTCACAGAGGGAGAGGTTAATCCTTTTATCCATAAGGAGATAGTTGGTCAGAACTCCCGTTCCCGGGCCAATCTCCAAAACGTTCACTCCGCCCTCAACAGTAGGGTTTTCATCCAGGCCGGTTTCCGGTATAAGAAGAGAGTCTACAATCTCTATGGCAATATCTTCATTACGGAGAAAATGCTGCCCAAGAGCCTTCTTGGCCCTCACTCCCTCAAACCTTACCGGATGAGCCGTCTTTCTATGTTGAGCGTTCCTTCCCATAGCGGTAACAAAAATAGAAAAATAGTGTTATTTTTGGCAATCATTATAAAAGACTATGTACAGAACAAATACTTGCGGAGAACTCCGCCTTGCAGATGCCGGGAAAAAAGTAACGCTCGCCGGATGGGTTCAGAGAATCAGAAAAATGGGAAGTCTCAACTTTGTAGACCTCAGAGACAGATACGGTATTACTCAGCTTGTTGCAGATGACACTGCAGATAAGACAGTTATAGATACCATTAACTCTCTTGGACGCGAGTATGTTATTCAGGCAGAGGGTGTTGTATCTGAAAGACAGAGCAAGAACCCTAAGATGCCAACCGGAGATATTGAGATAAAGCTGGATAAAATCAACATACTTAACGCTGCCGTAACTCCTCCTTTCACAATTGAAGATCAGAGTGACGGCGGTGATGATTTGCGTGCAAAATATCGTTACCTGGATCTTAGACGCGGTCCGCTTCAGAGAGCGTTGGCTCTGCGCCACAGAATGGCTATAGAAACACGCAACTATTTGGACGGCAATAACTTTATGGAGATAGAGACTCCGTTCCTCATTAAGTCTACACCGGAGGGTGCAAGAGACTTTGTGGTTCCATCCAGAATGAACCCGGGTGAGTTTTATGCTCTTCCTCAGAGCCCTCAGACATTCAAGCAGCTTCTGATGGTTGCAGGTTATGACCGTTACTTCCAGATTGTAAGATGCTTCAGAGATGAGGACCTGAGAGCAGACCGTCAACCTGAGTTTACTCAGATAGACTGCGAGATGTCTTTTGTTGAGCGTGAGGATATTTTAAAGATGTTTGAAGGCCTTGTTAAACACCTCTTTAAGAACGTATTAGGAAAGACCTTTGATGAGCCGTTTGAGAGAATCTCTTACGATGAGGCCATGAGCTTCTACGGCAGTGACAAACCGGATCTCCGTTTTGGAATGCAGATGCATGAGATTACTTCACTTGTTCAGGGAAAAGGATTCTCCGTCTTTGATTCTGCAGAGTATGTAGGAGCAATTGCTGTTCCTGGCTGCGCCAACTATTCACGCAAACAGACGGATGAACTTACCGAGTGGGTAAAGCGTCCGCAGGTTGGTGCTAAAGGTCTTGTATTCATTAAGTTCGCAGATGAGGTAAAATCTACAATAGATAAGTTCTATACACCTGAACAGATTGCAGAGATTGCAAAGAACGTTGGTGCGGAGAAGGGAGATTTGATTCTCATTCTCTGTGGTCCTAAACATAAAACCCAGGTTGCTCTTGGAACTCTACGTTTGGAGATGGGCAGCCGTCTTGGTCTTCGTAAACCGGAAGACTTCAAGCCGTTATGGGTTTATGACTTCCCTCTCCTGGAGTGGGATGATGAGACTCAGCGTTTCTATGCTATGCACCATCCGTTCACCTCTCCAAAGCCTGAAGATTTGGACAAGTTCTACTCCAACAAGCAGGAAGATTTGGCGGACGTAAAGGCTAACGCATACGATATTGTCCTCAACGGCAATGAGATAGGCGGTGGCTCCATCAGAATCTTTGACCGCAAGATTCAGGAGAGAATGTTTGAGATTCTGGGCTTTTCTCATGAGCAGGCAGAGTACCGCTTTGGCTTCCTTATGAACGCCTTTAAGTTTGGAGCTCCGCCTCACGGAGGAATTGCATTCGGTTTTGACCGCCTCTGCGCACTCTTTGGCGGACAGGAGACAATCAGAGATTTCATTGCATTCCCTAAGAACAATATGGGACGTGATGTAATGGCTGAGGCTCCGTCTGTTATAGATGATGCACAGATGGAAGAACTCTTCCTCAAGAGCACCGTTAAGAAAGAGCAATAACTATAGATGCTTATTTTCAACGAGGGAATTATTGAAGCCGGTTGTGATGAAGCCGGGCGCGGTCCTTTGGCCGGTCCGGTGGTGGCCGCCGCCGTTGTGCTTCCAAAGTATGATCCTTGTAACCCGCTCTTTTCCAACCCGCTGATTACTGACTCAAAAAAGCTTACGGAAAAACAGAGAGAGGCTCTGCGTCCTCTGATTATGGAACACGCTCTCTCCTGGGCAATTGCACGTGTTGAGGCAGATGAGATAGACCGCATAAATATTCTTAACGCCTCCATACTTGCTATGCACAAGGCACTTGCAGTTGTTGAAGATGATTTGAAACAGAAGGGATTACTACTAGAACACATCATTGTTGACGGTAACCGTTTCCATCAATACAACTCCGCCCAACAGCAAAAAGCAATCCCCCATCACACCATTGTAAAGGGGGATTCCAAATATATCTCAATAGCGGCAGCATCTATTCTTGCCAAGACGGAGAGAGACAATATAATGACCTCACTTGGAGAGCTTTATCCGCAGTACAACTGGAAGAAAAACAAGGCCTATCCAACCAAAGACCATCGCGATGCCATAGCCAAATACGGCCCTTCTCCTTACCACCGCCTCACCTTCAGACTACTTCCTGAATAAACAAAAAAGGATGGTTGCCCATCCTTTTATCTATAAGTTCTCAGCTATTTCCCGGAAGCGGGATTGTATTTCTCCCTCATCCAAAGCGGCAGGGCGGCCGTTATCTCCACCCTCCATAACTCCCATTACTATAGGGATTTGTCCAAGCAGCGGAACATTGTATTTCTCCGCCATCTTCTCTCCGCCGTTCTTTCCAAAGAGGTAATACTTGTTGCCGGGAAGTTCCTTTGGAGTGAACCAGCTCATATTCTCAACAATGCCGTAGATTGGAGTGTGAACATCTTTGTTGCGGAACATATTTATTCCCTTCTCCACATCTGCCAGCGCTATCTGCTGAGGCGTAGTCACAATGATTGCACCGGTGAGCGGAATTTCCTGAATCATAGTGATATGGATGTCTCCCGTTCCCGGAGGAAGGTCTATAAGGAGGTAATCCAACTCTCCCCACAGCACTTCAAAAGCCAACTGCTTTAAAGCGCCGCACGCCATTGGTCCCCTCCAAATCAGAGCCTGCTCCGGCTTTGCAAAGTAACCAATAGACATCCACTTAACTCCGTATTTTTCAATAGGAACAATGAACTGCTTTTTCTCACCGCCAACCTCTTTCTCCGCGATGGGTGGCATGTAATCTTCCGTTGCAGTCATCTTTGGAACAGAAGGGCCGTAAACATCTGCATCAAGCAGTCCAACCTTGTAACCATTTTGTGCCAAGGCAATTGCAAGGTTCACTGCAACGGTAGATTTTCCAACTCCTCCTTTTCCGGATGCAACTGCAATTATGTTCTGAATATTTTCCAGCTGCTCTTTATTGAACTCTCCTCTGCCCAGTTCGTTCTTGTTGTGACCGGTTGCCTTGTTGGAATCAATCAGAACAAGGATGCTGCTCTTTGCCTTTGGAAAAGCCTCTTGCAGAGCCTTTTGGCAGGCTTCCTTAAGAGCGTTGGCCATAGGATCATTACGGTGGAAAACAAGCCGGAACTTAATTGTTCCGGCGTTGTCTTCTCCACTGTCATTCTGGTAAGCAAGGTTCTGAACAAGCGAAAGTTCTATTACGCTCTTCTCATATTCCGGATGAATAACGGAGCCAAGAACCTTTTCTATATCAGATAGTTGAATCATCTTACTCTTTTATATCCATTTCATTGAGAAGATATCCTGCACCTCCGAACTTGTCTATAATAAAGAGGACGTAACGAATATCTACGTTAATACATCTCTGAAGGTTTGGCTCAAAGAGAATATCACTGCAGAGACTCTCCCAGTTGCCGTCAAAAGCAAGACCAATGAGTTCGCCCTTTGCATTAAGAACATCGCTTCCGGAGTTACCGCCTGTGATGTCATTGTTGGTAAGGAAGCAGGTTGGCATCTCTCCGTTCTTCATTGCATAACGTCCAAAATCCTTAGCCTCATAAAGCTCTTTGAGTTTTGCAGGAACAATGAACTCAGGGTTGTTGGGATCCTCTTTCTGCATTACACCCTCAAGGGTTGTATAGTACTTATAATCAACGCCGTCT
>CAMHRD010000110.1 GCA_946187365.1 uncultured Bacteroidales bacterium | reverse complement strand
GGAAAAGAAGGGATGCAACACCTCCTATCGCGATAGGTATAAGTATAACCCAATAAGGAGCCCATAGCTTTGGAAGGGCGGCGGAAGGGGCAAACTTTGCCACCAGAATGGAGGTGAAAATGGATGATACAAAGAGAGTTATAAAGATGACGGCAACCATCCCGATTAGGAATTTTACCGTCCTGTTCTCTTCAAAGTTAGGCAGCATCTGAGCCGCACTGTAAACAACAAACGGCAGTGCAGGAAGCAGATATATGGCAATCTTGGAGCTTACCAGTGAGAGCATTACAAAGATTGTAATGAAGGAGCATACCATAAGTTTTGCACGGTTGCCTCCAAGATATCTGTGAGTGAATCCCTTAATTATCAGGACAATATTGAGCAGACACCAAGGGGCGGCAATCCACCAGTAGGAGATTAGGTAGTAGGCAATGCTCTTTTTGTGGTGGAAGGAGTTTACTCCGCGGTCTATTGTCTGATGGAAGAGGAGGTTATTGAGGTACTCCTTTCCGCCATCCAGATACACCATACTCCACCAGGCGGCGCAAAGCAGAATGAGTATGGTCCAAAAGCGCCAGCCCAGATATTTCCAGATTCTGAAATCATGGTCGGAAATCAGAAAGACTATGATGCATAAAACCGGTGCCAGAAAACCTACCGCACCCTTGGAAAAGATTGCAAGAAAGACAAATAGAGGAAGCAGCAGGCGGTCTCTTTTAAACTCGCGCGCCTCATGGGTTTTCTCTCTCATCCTGGCCTCTCTTGCTCCCTTTTTGTTTCTGTACATCTTTGCAAAGGTGTAGAGTGAGAGGACAATGAACATTGTCATCAGCATATCCATCCTCATAAAGACGGCACCAATCAGAAAGAGCATTGAACTTAGCAGCATAAAGGTTGCGGCGGTGTTGTATGCACATCCGTGAACGGCACACTTTAATTTCTCCTCCGTCCAACGGTCCATAATCCAGCAGATTACAAAGGCCGGCAGAAGTGAGAGTACAAATGAGAGAAGGAACATGCAGTGGCTTCCGGCAACGCTCTTAAGCAGCATTGCAACCCAGAAATAGAGAGGCGGTTTATCTGCGTAAGGGATGCCGTGGTCATAGAATGCAAAGAGGTGACCGCTCTCCAGAGCATTGTCTACAATGTTCAGATATCTCAGCTCGTTAGCTGCAGTGAACTCTCTCATTATCATCAGAGGGAGCAGCATTGCAAATACAAACAGAAATATGAGCGCTCTTCTTTTCATTCTTTGCTCTCTTTTTTATGTCTTGCAAGCAGCATCAGGTTTCTGGAGTAGGAGACAAATCCAATGCTCTGCCCCAGAGCCAGTACAGGGTCCCTCCTAATGATTGCGTATGAGACAATTACAGCACATCCCACAAGGCTTATGATCCAGAATCCTGCAGGCAGATGGCTCTCATTGCGGCTCTTGGAGTAGAAGAACTGGTAGATGAATCTAAGGGTAAAGATTATCTGCCCCAGTGAGCCGTAAATTACAAGCAGAATTGGAATGTCATCGTTCTGCAGGCACTGTCTTTTAAACTCCCCAAAATCTGAAAGTATATAGCCCACGCCCAAAACGGGTGTGATGAGCAGTATCACCTGCAGAATATTCTTCCAGAGAGGGTTTGGCAGTTTGGAACCATCGGGAGCTAGAGTAGTCCATACTCCCTTGATTCTCAGGTTCCACATATAGATGTAGTAGGAGATGACCTGCCCCAGCATTATGGCAAAGTCATTCCTTAAAAATCCGTAAACAAAGAAGAGGTAGGAACCTGCAATTGAGAAGACCCAGAAGAGTACTGGAGAGACAACTCTCTTTTCTCTCTCTGAGATTATCCACTGCACAATAATTCTGGCGGAGAAGAATCCCTGAGCAAGAAAACCCAGAGCAAAAATGATCCATTTAGCCAGAGAGTGTTCCATTGAAAAGGTTTAATTCAGGTTGTTCTCACCAACTTCGTAGTTAAGGTAACGCTTTTTCATCCAGCGATATGCAAAGCAATCCTTCATTGGGCCGAGCATACGGTTGAGTGCGTTGTATTTGGAGACGCCGGCGGTTCTTGGGAAGTGTCTTACGGGTACCTGCATCATCTTTCCTCCCTTCTGAAGTTGAATGAGGGCAGGGAAGAAGCGGTGCATTCCGGTGAACATAGGAACTCGCTTGGCGTAAGGGGTCTGGAGTATCTTCAGAGGGCAGCCGGTATCCAGTGCACCATCGTGAGTAAACATCTTGCGGAAACCGTTTCCAAACTTGGATTGGAACCTCTTCCAAGGGGTGTCTTTGCGGTTTGCACGGATGCCCATAACAAGCGGATACTCATCTGCGTATGGGAGCAGAAGGTCAAAGTCTTCCGGTGTGGTCTGAAGGTCTGCATCTATGTAGCCCACAAGAGGAGAGAAGGTGTTGTCAAAGCCCGCCTTAATGGCTCCGCTGAGTCCGGTGCGCTCCTTAAGGGATATGAAGAAAAAACGCTCCCTGGCGGCACACTCTTTCTCAATGAGTTCCAGCGAGCGGTCAGATGAGCCGTCGTTCACAAAGAGAACGCAGATGGATTTATCTGACGCTTTCTCCAAATATTCACCCAGCGTCTTTGCAAGGCGCTCAATATTACCCTCTTCGTTATATACCGGAGAGATGATTGTAAATCTGTATTCTGAAGTCTTATTCATACCCTACAAATGTAATGAAAATATCAAAAAAACGGGAAGGCCGTATGGACCTCCCCGTTCACCTAACTAAGTCTCTGGTTAATTATTTTTTTGGAGCCTTAGCAGCCTCAACTGAAGCTTTTCTGAACTCTTTCATCAGTTTGCTAATCTCAAGAGCAGCCTTTCTAGCGCGTGTTCCAGCAGCTTTGTTACCCTTTACTACCTGAGCCTCAGCGTCTTTTGCAAAAGCCTCAACCTGAGCCTGAATTTTTGCAAGTAATGCTTTCATTTTAAAATCTGTTTTTTAAAGTTAGTTGTTATTGTGTTTATTACAGTTTCGTATCATAAAAATAGGAAGTTTTATTCCCAAATCCAAATAAAACGCCCTAAAAGAGCACTTTTTTTCAAAAATTTACTTCACAATGTATGCACCCGGCCTCTTCTCCTCAGGCAATCTCAGAGGAATTCCGGCGCTGCTCTTGGTTGCGGAAGAAACGGTGTAAAGGTCGTTTTCCAGAGGGTAACTGCCCGTTGCAATGTACTGAAGGCAGGCTGCAATCATTCCCTCCTTTGCGGAGAAGTCCTTGTAAACGTCATCATATCTTACGTTCTCCGGAGTAATACCGTTGTCGTAATCTGCTTTGCCGTTGCAGTTTAGAGTGTAGAAGCAGATTGGCAAAAATCCGTAGAGAACCTTGTGGTATTCAGATGTCTGGTTTACGTTAATGGTAGGGTAGGCAAACAGATACATTCCGTTAGGCTTTCCGTAAGAGGTGCGGCCCACGGTGTGAACCTCCATATATGGGTTCAGGCAGTTTATAACCACCTCGCTGGCAGATGCCGTATTCTTTGTCATAATCACAAAGAGACGGTTGAGATTCAGAGACTTGGAGTCTCTCTTAATCTTGTAGGACTCATCCAGCGCACTGTTTGCAGAGGAATGAGTCAGCGTGCAGAGTTTCTTGCCGTTTGCAGAGGCAGGTGCAATGCGTGAGCAGATCTCCTCGCAGAGTTCCAGATCTCCGCCCCCGTTATATCTGAGGTCCAGAATAAGGTCTGTAACTCCCTGCTGTTTCATCTCTTGGAGAGCATTCAAAATCTCATCTTTCAAAGATGCGGTAAAGTCAGTATAATGGATGTAACCAACCTTGTCCGTACTCTTGAGTGCAGCAAAATCTGACTTTGTAAATACTGCCGTTTTGTTTACGGTCTTAGCCTTGAAGGATGCCTGAGAAAGAGTAACCTCCTTAGATACGTTCTCAGGAGAGAGGAAGGTGAACTTGTTACTACTCTTTTTAATCTCATCATTAAAGGTGTTGTTCTTAATGTAATCTGCTGTAGCAACGCCGTTTATGTGAGTTAAGCGCCATCCTCTTCCAATACCCTCCTTGCCTACCGGAGAGGCAGGATCCGAGTATGCAATATAGACACCGTAATCTTTAAAATGATCAATAGGCTGTACAAAGTGGAATCCGTAAGAAGAGGTGGAAACTCCGGTCATAAGTTCACGGAAGGTATCTCCGTCCATCATCCAGCTCCAATGATCTTTTGCAACTAATTTAGAGTTGAAGTAATCCTCTACGTTTGTGGCGTTTGCATTGCCCGCAGGCATCTCATCCGCCCAGTAGTAGTACTCCTTCATCATGTCATTCACGTATTCCTTGAGAGTCTTGATATCATCCTCGCCGTCTGCATATTTTTCCAGAGGATCACAAGAAGTAAGAGTGAACATTGCGGCAACACTCGCAATCAGCAGAGTATAAGCCTTTGATAAATAATTTCTCTTCATAACCAAAAATTTTCTCTCATTACCTTTTTTGTATCACAAAATTGGTAACTTTGGGTATTCAATACAAGAACTATGCAAAACTTGGGCGAGATTGTTTCAAAAGTGAGTTCTTTTCTCTGGGGATGGCCAATGATCATTCTCCTTCTTGGAACTCATATCTTCCTGACTGTCAGGTTAAGATTCCCTCAAAAATCCATCTTTAAAGCCATTGGGATTTCCTTTAAGAAAGATAAGGGCGCTTCCGGAGATGTGAGCCAGTTTGGGGCGCTTACAACCTCACTGGCCGCCACAATTGGAACCGGCAATATTATAGGAGTGGCTACCGCTATCTCTCTGGGAGGTCCAGGTGCCGTGCTATGGTGCTGGCTTACAGGCCTTTTAGGCATTGCTACCAAATACAGCGAGGGGCTTTTGGCAATCAAATACCGCGTAAAGACAGAGAAGGGAACCATGCTTGGAGGCCCTATGTAC
>CAMHRD010000109.1 GCA_946187365.1 uncultured Bacteroidales bacterium | reverse complement strand
TCTCTCTTCCGTTTTTGATTGCGTCAAAGAGAGATACGGTTCCCAAATCCTCCTGCAGATAGTAGATGCCGTCCTTACTGGAGATGTAAACCTCAGGAACGTTGAGCCCCACCTCCTTGAAATGTCTTGCAAGAGAGATGAATGCGTTGTTCTCCTCAACGCTTGTTCCCATTGCTCCGATTAGGGAGACCTTCTCAGACTTCAGCCTGAAATATCTTCTATTACTTCCGGACTGCGGCAACTCCTCGCAGGAGACGCACTTCTGACCGGTATATTGTTCAAATAGATCCTTAAGTTGTTTCATAAGAGTATAACTGTCTAACAAATTTAGGAAATAATATCCAAAAAAACGTATCTTTGAATGTTTATAACTATTCTGATATGGAGAATAACAGTGACCTTTGCAAGGTAATGAGCGATGTTTCCTACTGCTCCGACAAGTACCAATACACTATGGGAAAGTCATTTTTGGAGTGCGGAATGAAGGATAAAACCGCCTACTTCAACCTCTTCTACCGTAAGGCACCGGACAATAACAACTGGGCCGTGGTTAGCGGAGTGAGAGAGGCAATGGAGATGATTGCCAACCTGGGAGGTAAATCTCCGGAGTTCTTTGAGAAGTTTCTCCCGGGAGAGGAATACAAGGCTTTCCGCGAATATGCTTCACAGATGAAGTTTACCGGAAACGTCTATGCTATGAGAGAGGGAGAGATTGCCTTCCCAAGGGAGCCGGTCATCACCATAGAGGCCCCAATCATTGAGGCTCAGGTACTTGAAACGCCGCTGCTCTGCATAATGAACCATCAGATGGCTATTGCAACCAAGGCCAGCAGAGTCTGCAGAAGCACCCAGAAGCCTGTAAGCGAGTTCGGAAGCCGCCGTGCCCACGGTCCATGGGCCGCCACCTACGGAGCAAAGGCCGCCTACATAGGAGGTTGCGCCAACTCCTCCAACGTTCTTACAACCGAGATATTCGGAACACCGGCCTCCGGAACCATGGCTCACAGTTATGTAACCTCTTTCGGATGCTCAATTAAGGGTGAATTCACAGCCTTTAAGAACTACATAAAGACCCACATTGGAGAACCGCTTATTCTCCTTATTGATACCTACGATACCATAAACTGCGGAGTAAGAAATGCCATCAAAGCCTACCGTGAGTGCGGCATAGATGACTCATATCCACAGGGTTACGGAGTAAGATTGGACAGCGGAGACCTCGCCTACCTTTCACGCAAGTGCCGTATGATTTTAGACGAGGCGGGCTTTAAGAAGTGCAAGATCTTTGCTACCAACTCTCTGGACGAGTACCTGATTGCAGAGTTGGAGAAGCAGGGTGCAATGATAGATTCCTACGGCGTAGGAGATGCTATTGCAACCAGTAAACACAACCCTTGCTTTGGTAACGTTTACAAACTGGTTCAGGTAGACAACGAGCCTGTGCTCAAGAGATCCGAAGATAAGATAAAACTCATAAACCCCGGATTCCAAATCACTTACAGAATTATTCAGAACGGAGTCTACAAGGCAGACGTTACCTGCCTAAGGGGAGATGCCACAAGCAAGAAGATTGAGAACGCAGAGGAACTTCACATACAGAACGAGTTTGACGAGACTCAGCGTAAGAAGTTTGCAAAGGGCAGTTACACCTTCCAAAAGCTTCAGATTCAGACAATGAAAGATGGCAAAATCTGCTATGAGGATGAGCCTGTACAGCAGAAGAGAGAGCGTTACCTAAAGAATCTGAGCTGCTTTAACGAGACGGAGAGACGTCTCATTAACCCGCACGTTTACAAGGTGGATATCTCAGACGAACTCTATGACCTTAAGATGAAGCTGATTAACAATCTGATGCGTGAGATAGAGGAACTAAAGGAATCATTCAGACAAGAGTAATTATGCTATATAACTTCAAACAAAGATTAAGAACGCCGGCACTGCTTCTTGTTGCCCTCTCCTCCATAATTCTTCTGGAGAGTTGGAGCAGACCTAAAGGCATCCGCACCGCCACCCTCTCAATGAGAGATACCGTGGTGACGGACAGCGCTTTCCATAGACTGGTAGATTCCCTTGCCGCTCTGAACATAAGCCCTGATTCCCTCAGAAAGATGGGACTGGATGAGAGAGTTCTTGCAGCCATAGATTCCCTTTACAAGGCAGACTCCGTTGCCAACATAAAGGTCTATACCCCTAAGGAACTCAGGCAGATGAGAAGAGACAGCATCCGCAAGAGAAAAGACAGCATAATTGCCCACACCCCAAGAGTTCTGGATACCTACGTCTTTCCGGACAGCGTAATCTTTACCCGCATTTTTTCCTGGGAACATGACACCTATCTTAATAACCAGACACTTACAAAGATAGACACCACCTTCAACTACCGCTTCCACGATTTCCCTTTCCAGCGTGACGATATCAATGCACAGTATCTGGGCGTGAGCGGAAGCGCAGCCCTTCCTTTCAACTACTTTAAGAGAGAGAGTGAAGAGTTGTTCCCGTTCTTTAACCCATACAAGACCTACTCCTACTCTCAGGAGACTCTTCCGTTCTACAACACCAAGACTCCTTACACCGAGTTGGCCTACAGCGGAACACTTCTGGCCAACCGCCAGAAATCTGAAGACAATATAAAGTTCCTTCATACCCAGAACTTTACGCCGGCCTTCAACTTTTCATTCCTCTACCAGAGAAACGGAGGCGGAGGATTGCTTCAGAACGAGAAGACAGACTTCAGAACCCTTGCCTTTACCGGCAACTACCTTGGTAAAAACTATGTGGCTCACGGAGGCTATCTCTACTCCAGACTTAAGAGAGAGGAGAACGGAGGAGTTACAGATCTGAAAATGATAAGTGACACCACCATTGACGTAAGAACGGTACCTGTTTTCCTCAATGACGCCAACTCCGTCATAAGACGTAATACCTTCTTTATCACCCACTCATACGGTTTTCCAATCAGATGGACAAAGCAGAGAGACTCCCTTGGAAACGTAATTCATGATTCACTTAAGACCAGCCAGGGAACAGTTACCTACTTCGGTCACCACGGAGAGTACACCGTGTTCTCCAGAGGTTATACGGATAACATTACAGACTCCGTAGGACGTTCTCTCTACCATAATCAGTTCTACATAAACCCTTACAGCACATACGATTCCACAAGGGTTATGAACCTGGAGAACCGTTTCTTCATTAAGGTGCAGCCGTGGAATGCAGATGCCGTTGTCTCCAACCTCAGCGGAGGTGTTGGCCACCAGCTGGTTAACATCTACGGCTTTAAGCCGGACTACTTCATCTCCGGAAACCAGAACAAAAAGTATAACAACGTCTACGCATACTTCGGAGCGGGAGGCAAATTCCGCAAGTACTTTGCCTGGAACGCATTAGGAAAGATAGACATGGTTGGCTATTACAAGGGTAACTGGTCTTTGGATGCTGCAATGAGATTCTCCTCCTGGGTTGTTAAGGAGGGAGTGCATTTAACCGCCAAGTTCCACGCCTCTTCACGCAGGCCTAACTACTTCTATAACAACCTTTACAGCAACCACTACATCTGGGAGTACGATTTTGCCAACACCCAGACAACAAAGATTGAGGGATTGCTTCAGATTCCTCACTGGGGATTGGAGGCATCCGTAGGTTACTCTCTTTTGAACAAGAACATCTATTTAGACTCTCTCTGCACCCCTATCCAGAACGGAACTGCAATGAGCGTCCTCAGCGGATATATCTCCAAGAACCTGGCTATAGGGCCGTTACACTTAGATAACAGAGTGCTCTTCCAGCTCTCCTCAAAACAGGAGATTATTCCTCTGCCTAAACTGGCACTGAACTTGAGGTACTACCTGCAGTTCTATGCGGTCAAAGATATATTGAACGTACAGATTGGAGCGGATATGACCTACAACACAAAGTACTACGCTCAGGCATTTGATCCTGCATTGGGAATGTTCTATAACCAGGAGCGTTACAAGGTAGGAAACAACCCTTATGTAGATGTCTTTGTAAACCTTCAGTGGAAGAGAGCCTGCATATTCATAAAGGGTGAGAACATACTGATGGGATGGCCTAACAGAGAGTACTACTCCACTTACAGATATATCAGACCTCAGAGAGCTCTTAAGATTGGCATTTGGTGGCCATTCTACTTAAAATAGAGACTAACAATAAGTTACGGTGAAGTTTTGGAAGACAAAAATAGTACGTGTAAGTGTCATTGCAACGGTGGCGCTGGTCCTGGTTTTGCTCTTTACCCTCTCCGGTCTGCATCCTAAGTTCTCCAAGAGTAACGTAATACGTCCTCTTACCGGAGATACCCTCAACTGCACCATCCTTATAGACAACAAGTTGAACCCGGGCAACCCAGCCCTTAAGTTCACCACGGACCTTATCCGCCAGTTCTCAGAGAACAACCACTGCAAGGTAGAAGTTGGAGTGGAAAAATCTACCCTTGAGGTATGGGAAGATCTTACCAACGGACAGGTAGACGTCATTATCTTCAACGCCAAAACAGACTCAATACCAGAGCCTTTCAGAGATTATCTTACCGTCAGCATACCCGTTGAAAAGGATTACCACTGCGTAATGAGATATGATGACGACTCCGTAATAGACAACGTAAACTTCTGGATAGCACACGTTAAGCCAACACCGGAGTACAAGAGGCTCTATGCAAAACTGCACAGACTTGAGACAACCCATACCTTCTCTCTCCCTATGACAAGATACTCCATCTCTCCATACGACAATCTTGTAAAGAAGTATGCCGCACAGATAGGCTGGGATTGGAAACTGCTCAGCGCATTGATATTCAAGGAGTCCGGATGGAATACGGGAGTAGTCTCCAGAATGGGAGCCGTAGGTCTTATGCAGGTTCTGCAGTCCATTGCCAACTCTATGGGAGTTGAAGATATCTATGACCCGGAGCAGAACATAA